>CAIUYS010000448.1 GCA_903903365.1 uncultured Methylococcaceae bacterium | reverse complement strand
TTTAAATGCTTTACAACAAAAATGCCGATACTGAGGCCGCCCCAAAGCCGCATTATTATCAATTTTTTATATAGTTACATTAACCACAGAAAAATAGCGATGCATAACTCCATGATAAATCGAAGTATGTCCAACTTGCTTCTGGCCGCTAACAGCTCACTCAATAGCGACACAGGCATTTTTATGAAGTATAAAACGACGGGGGACAAACCCGTTAGGCAATGGCGTTACGCCAAATTAGGTTTTTTTATGGCTGCGGCCTGCTCTATGCTGTTACCCGCCGGAACCGCAAATGCTGGTATCGATTTGCGAGCGTTTTGCGAATACTATTTTGCGGGTTCGGTTCCCCATACCGGTGAGTGCGTTGTAACTTCAGCTACCCGCCTGAATTACACTGTCATTGGTGCCAAAGGGGGTGCCGGAAGCGGAGTAAACAAAGCAGTAGCTGGAGGGTCGGCGACCAAGATAACCGGTACGCTGAATGTCAAGCCTGGCGATGTGCTTTACATCACCGTCGGTACAGTCGGTAGAAGTGGCGTGGATCTTCTTTCTGCCGGCAGCGGCGGCGGCTATTCTTCGATCTCAAGCGCATCAAATACCTCTGGCCCTCTGGTTATCGCGGGCGGTGGCGGCGGTGGCGGCAGTAGTGGCCTTAGTGCGCTTTCTTTTGCGGCAGGCGTTGGCGGTAATGGCGGCACTAACGGTAATGGCGGCGGTGGGCAGGGCGGTACGGGAGCTCACCGGAACAACGCGACTAACGGTGGTGTGGGCGGAACCACTTTTATGGGTGGGAATGGCGGGATTGGGAGTGTGTCCAAAAATAATGGCGGATTGGGTGGCAACTCGGGATCGGCTGGTGGTGATGCTGTGATCGGCGGCTTCGGTGGTGGTGGCGGTGGCGGCTTTGGCTTCGCAGGCGGTAAAGTCGGTTTAAATAGTTCCAGCGGCTATGGCGGCGGTGGCGAGGGTAGCGCTATAGCTGGCGGTGGTGGCGGCGGCTATGGCGGCGGCGGCGGTGGTGACGGCAGTAGCGGTATCACGTCTTTATCTGACGATTTTGGCGGCGGTGGCGGTGGCGGCAGCAGCTTGGTGCCCTCAGGCGCCACTGCGGTTCAGACTGATGAAGCTGCCCAAGTGTTGTTTTCGATAGCACCACCACCAGCCGCTCCTGTGCTACTAACGCCTGTTCAACAGGATTATCATCACCAAATCAAAGGCAACAACACCGGCCTACTTGGACCGGCAGGGATTATTCACGACAGCAACGGCAATATCTACGTTCATAATGATCAAGTCTCTATCACTGTCTATGCACCCGATGCCAGTGGTAATGCCTTACCCCTACGCACGCTTAACACCTTCGGTGAAATTGCTATAGATGCCAAAAATAATCTGTATGTCTCCAGTGCAGGCATTATCAATGTGTTTGCTGAGGGCGCCTCTGGAACCCCAGGTTCTGCTACCGCGCCGATAATCCGGTCAATTGATTTATCACTTTTAGGTACGAGTTTCGATAATCCAATAGCGCTTGACGGCATTGGTAACCTGTATGTCTTAGCCGCGGCCCAAGCACCACAAACCGGAACAATTGTCTCTGTCTATGGCTCTGAACAAACCGGTACAGATATCCCGCTACGCACCATTACCAACTTGAATGCTGATTACAGCATGGGGTTTGCTGTAGACAGCGCCGGCACCCTTTTTTTTAGTCGTGGTTATAATCCGGATGACCCCATCGCTGCGGGCATTTACATCTATGCACCGGGCGCCCAAGATGATGCAACGACAACCCCGTCCACACCCGCAACCCCCGGCAGCGTCATCCGTGGCGCCAAGACCGGACTGTATTCGCCTGATGTTATTGCGCTGGACAACCTCGGTAACATCCATGTGCTTGATGGACAAGAGGGTACGGCTTCAGTACTGGTTTTCGCTGCCGGTGCCAATGGCGATGTAGCGCCTGTTCAGGATTTTACCGATAGCGTTTGGTCAGATAAAACATTTGGTATGGCTGTTGCAAAAAATGGCGATGTCTCTATCACTGATGTCAGAACCAACAGTGTCAATATTTACCTTAGAGACGTTATCCCATCAGCTTGTGGGCAGGGGATTAGATACTCTACATTTACCTTGATGGATTTTAGTTTACCTTGTGTACCAACAAACCCAAGCATATTTGATGTCTTGGGAACCGGTTCATTACCAGATTTTGATAACAACGCATTTGCTGAATTTGACTGGAAGACGTTGACGTTGCCTTTGACTCAGAGCTCCTGGGTTCTGCTGGGGAAAGATTTTATTTTTGATCTGTTTCCCCTCAGGCATACCGACAATATAGTGCCTGGACGCGCTTATTTGTTCGGAAGCATCATATCTCCACCTGTCGAAGTCCGCCTTCAAATTACGGGTACCGCGACATTAACTGACGCGACACAGGCGGAGGGTTGTGCCTCCAAATTTGGTTGTAAAAGACTGATTTTGCAAAATAGCTCAAAGTGCTTTCTGCCGTCCTGTTATCTTTGGAGTCCCAGGCACTCTTTTCAGCATTTGGGTAACCCTTTCCCTTTTACAGTGAGTTTAAACTCGGTCCGCTTTGTAATAAAAGATACCGATGGAAAAATCACCGGCGTTTATACGCCCAGTCAGGCGGCTCAGAAAGCTGCCTCAGGCAATGCTGAAAAAGCCCTGCTGCCAACCAATGAATTTTTTATGTTGGAAAATCTGAACATTAGCGATGGTTACGTTTGGGCGCCTTTCTCTGATTCGGGCCCTAAGCAAGGCAGTCTGGGTTATATGAAAGGCTTCTGGTTTAAAATGCTTAATGAAAATTATAAAAATGATCAAATCGAGCTTTTGATTCCAAACGAAGCGACTCAAAAATAGTCATTATTCAGCTCCCCTCTTTAACAAAGAGGGGCTTGAATACTTGCCAAAAATAATACCGGCGGGCGAGGCTTCGGGATAATCAGGCTTATATCTGCTTTATTTCGAGCCGCCCGACAAACGATCATTATCCATTTAATAGGGTAACCTTTGGACATAACATGTTAAACATATCAGACACGCTACACCTTATAAAAACGGCACCAACAAGACCTCTCGCCTTAGCCGTTCTTGGCGGCTTTTTGGCACTGGGCCTGCTTTGCAGCAGCACGGTATCAGCCGATGGAGCAGGCATCTTGTTAGGCACCACCTCGGTTGCCTGTGACGATAATCAACCGTATCCTCCGTTTCCCAATCTCCAGCCGAATGTTACCCCGATAACAGGTCATATAGGCGATACCTATGAAGTGACTATCAACGGCTTTGATTTTTGTAAGGTATCCCTTGCTGATGGGAACGATATTGCCAGCCATTTGAACGATATCGATAATGAAGATCCCACGATTGCGCCACTTAATTCAAAGCTGACCTTTACGCTTAATACGGTAGGTGGCCCGAGCACTTATCTGATGGGCGGCCTGGACAACACTCTGTTTGTTACCTTTATTGTTCTAAATCCGCTGCCGCTCATTACCGGCATCTCGCCTGCTACGGGGGATATCAATGGTGGCACTGCCATTACGATTACCGGTAGTGAGTTTGTAACGGGCGCCAAGGTAACTGTGGGTGGCGTTTTGTGCACCAACCCAACGGTGGTATCAGCGACCAGCTTGACTTGTACCACGGGCGCTCGCAGGGCAGGAAATGCCGATGTGCTGGTTGCCAATCCGGATACGCAAACAGGCCGTTTGGCGGCGGCATTTGTCTATACCGATCCATCGGATTTGGATTATGTGCTGGTTACTGCCAATACGGCAAGCGTTAACTTTGGTACGCTTGCTACGGTCAGTTATTCCGCTAACGGTTTTATCAGTCCGGAGACCTTTAAAACAAAACCGGTTTGTAGAGCTTATAAAACAAGTGATAAGACTTTTGCCCATCCCTTAGCCTTAAGCAAAACAACTCCCGTTGGAACGTATGTCACCCATTGCAAGAGTGCCAAGGTTAATACCATTTACACTCTGGGTTACATCGACGGTACAGTCACGATTGCAGCTGTATTACCCGATGCGCCTAAAAATGTTAAAGCGACCGCCGGCAATACCAGCGCAAGCATCTCTTTTAGCGCACCCGCCAGTAACGGTGGCTCACCGATTACACGCTATACGGTAGTCAGCAACACCGCTATTACAGTGACAGGAACAAAAAGCCCGCTTACCGTAACCGGCCTGCAAAACGGGTTAAGTTATACCTTTAAAGTGATGGCAACCAATAGCCAAGGTGATAGCGTCTATTCAACCTTTAGCGCTCCGATAAAACCCGCACTACCCGGCAGACGGGGGCATAAAAAAAGCGCAATAGCCAGTTAGATTAATTTAGCCGGTGCGCACCTTACCGCTCTGTTGATGGGCATGCTGCCGCTTTGCCCATCCTACCTTCTGAAAAGCACTTCGGTAGAAGTTAAATAGAACCAAGGATGGGTAGAGCAACGCGAAACCCATCGCATAAGCGATTGAATATTATAGGTTTCGGCTATCGCCTCTACCCATCCTACGCATTTTTAATCACACCCGTAGAGACGCGATTTATCGCGTCTTTTTAAAACCAACGCGATTTATCGCGTTTGTAAGGCAGACGCGATAAAGCGCGTTTCTACAAGACTGTTGAAATCAGCCGGTAGGGTGCGCACCGCGCACGTGTTTGATTGTCATGCGGGTCTTAAATGGGTGCGCGGTGCGCACCCTACCGACTAACCTATTAAGTAAATATTATGAGAAACCTACAACACTTTACTTTACACGGCACACTAAAAGTCCGTCCAACGGGCAGGCTGCTTATTGATCGATGGCGGTGCAACGCTTTTGAATTGATCAGCTTAGGCTTGCTGACTCTCAGCCTGTTTGGTCAACCGGCTTATGCATTTATACAGCCGCCTGATCAACAAACGCCTGACCAGCTAATCATTGGCGGCAACACAGGCCTGAACACGCCTAAAACCATTGCCCGTGACAGCCATGGCAATATCTACGTCAATAATGAAGGTCGTTCTATCACGGCCTATGCACCCGATGCCGCTGGTAATAGCGTCCCTTTACGCACGCTTAATACACCTGGAAGTACTGCTGGTAATGGCTATTACACCCATAATGGAATCGCTATCGACGTACAAAATAATCTTTATGTCTGCGATAAAGACACCATAAAGGTTTTTGCAGAGGGTGCTTATGGCGACATAGGTTCTGCTACAGCCCCCATTAGCCGGTCAATTACGTTACCGGCTATATTTACAGATTCCCTGAGTTGTTCCATAGGGCTTGACGGCATCGGCAATATTTATGCCTTGGCCCAAGTGCAAGATCTCGGAAGTACTGTCTATGTCTTTGACCCTGAGCAAACCGGTGTCGCCAGTCCGCTACACACCATTACCAACCTAAATCCCAACATCAGTCCGGGCTTTGCTGTAGACCTGGCCGGAACAGTTTTTTTAAGTACATCTGATTCACTTGTTGATTCTAGACTTGCGAGCATTTACATCTATGCACCGGGGGTCCAAGATGATGCAACGACAAGCCCGCCCACACCGGCAACGCCCAATAGCGTTATCAGCGGAGCCAAGACAGGGCTACACACACCGACAGGCATTGCCCTGGACAACCTTGGCAACATTCATGTGGTGGATAATGACATCAAGTTCGGCTCTAGCGTCCCTGGTGCTGCCGAACCCTCAATACGGGTTTTTGCTGCCGGTGCATATAGCAATGTAGCTGCCGTTCGAACGATTGGGGATATTAGTCATTTAAATACACCCATAGGCTTAACGGTAGCCAAAAACGGTAATATCTATGTCACGGATCAGTTACAGCACAGTGTTAATAGCTACCTGCGAAATGTGGCTCCAACACCTTGTGGCCCCGGGGTTAGTTACCTGCCAGGCATCGTGGTGGAATTCAGTTTACCTTGTGTGCCAACAAGCTCAAAAGTATTTGATGTCTTGGGAACCGGCTCATTACCCAATCTTGATAGCAACGCATATATTGAATGGGACTGGATAAAGTGGGACATCCACCCTGGCTCATGGTTTCTGCTCAGTGATTATTTTAGTTTTCAAGTTTTCTTCCAATTTCATGATATTAATATATGGGCTGACCACGGTTATTTATTTGCCAGCGATGTCTTGGCACCTACCAATAACCTTCTTAAAGTTGAAGGTACCGCAACCTTAACAGACGCGACACCAGCGGAGGGTTGTGCCTCTAAATTTGGTTGTAAAAGACTGCTCCTGCAATATGACCCAAGTTTGTATAATTTTACCATTCCTAGACGCACTTTTAACCATTTAGGTAATCCTTTCCCTTTTACTGTGGGCTTAAATTCGGTCCGCTTTGTCGTAAAAGATTCGGATGGGAAAATCAAGGGTGTTTATACACCCCGTCAGGCGGCACAGAAAGCCGCCAAAGGCAATGCGCCAAAAGCCCTGCTGCCAACTAATGAATTCTTCATTTGGGACGGTGCCGCTAACGAGTGGTTCGATTTCTCTGATACCGGCCCTAAACAAGGCCGCTTGGGGTATATGAAAAGCTTCTGGTTTGTACTGCTTAATGAAAATTACAAAACTGAGCAAATCGAGCTTTTGATTCCTAACGAAGCGGCTCAAAAAAACTGTGATGGCTTGCCAATCTGGGTGGTTTCAAGTTGTAAGCCTACTACCCTTTATGCTCTTGGCCAGACCGGTCCCGGTGGCGGCATTGTATTTGATGTCAACTCTGACGGTTCACACGGTCTGGAAGCGGCTCCTGTAGATCTGGCTAATAGTGCCTGGGGTTGTTATGCCACCGTCAATGTCGGCACGAGCACAGCAGTCGGCATGGGCAAAGCCAATACCGCTGCCATTGTGGATGGTTGTGATGATGCAGGTACCGCTGCTCAAGTAGCGGATGCTTATATCCTGGGGGATTTTGATGACTGGTATTTGCCTTCTATAGATGAATTGGCTTTATTGTATGCACAAAAGAGCTTTGTGAGTGGTTTTGATAATGGCGAATACTGGAGCTCTTCGGAGGGGCCTACTAACCCTACAAACACCTCGTATTTCCTGAACCGCACCAATGGCAACCGATTCGTCTCACGTAAGAGCCAAACTCTCGGGGTCAGGGCAGTGCGGGGTTTTTAACTATTTATCTATTTAATCCTTTATTTTCCCCGCCGCAGACGGGCGTTTTTTTATCGTAGGGGCAGGCTTTACGCCTGCCCTTTAATGCCAATACAACGTTGGCAGGACAACCGCAAGGATTGCTCCAACCGTCTGAATAGCCGGTACCGGCCAGGGTTTATCACCCCGACTGAAACGTTTACCGGCTTTAATAGCCTACCAAACGGGTGGAACGGGGTTATAAACCCCGTCCTGCTTCGGCAAATATTAAAAATTAAGATGAAAAAATCAAGTTCCCCCCTCTTTAGCAAAGAGGGGTTAGGGGAAATTTTTAAAATAAATCCCCCTCGGCAAACGGCCATTATCAATTTAATAGGGTAACCTTTGGACATAACATGTTAAACATATCAGACACGCTACACCTTATAAAACCGGCACCGAAAAAGCCGGTCGCCTTAGCCGTTCTTGGCGGCTTTTTGTTACTGGGCCTGCTTTGCAGCGGCGTGGTATCAGCCAATGGAGTCACTAACTTATTAGGCTCCACCTCGGTTGCCTGTGACGATAATCAACCGCATCCTCAGGCTCCCAATACCCCGTTGAATGTTACCCCGATAACAGGTCATCCAGGCGATACCTATGAAGTGATTATCACCGGCTATGATTTTTGTACTATATCCCTTGCTAATGGGAGCGATATTGCCACCCATTTAAATGATCTCAATAATACCGACCCCACGATTTCGCCACTTAACTCAAAGCTGACCTTTACGCTGGCGACTGTAGGCGGTGCCAGCACTTATCTGGTGGGCGGCCTGAACAATACACTGGCCCTTGCCTTTACCGTTCTAAATCCGCTGCCGGTCATCACCGGCATCACGCCTGCTGCGGGGCGTACTAGCGGTGGCACCGCTATCGCCATAACAGGGAGTGATTTTATCACGGGCGCTACGGCGACTGTCGGTGGCGTTGACTGTACCAGTCCAACGGTCATGACAGCGACCCGCTTGACTTGTACCACGGGCGCTCATGCGGCAGATAATGTCGAGGTGTTGGTCACCAATCCGGATAAGCAAACCGGTACCTTGGCGGCAGCATTTGTCTATACCGACAAATTGACTTTGACTTATGCCACTGATGGAAACGGCACACTGACCGGCCTTACCTCGCAAGTGATTATACCGACTGGCGATGGGTCGGTTATTACGGCGGTAGCCAATACCGGTTACCATTTTACCGCTTGGAGTGACGGATTGTTGACCGCGTCCAGAACGGATATAAATGTAACTGCGGATACCAGTGTAACGGCGAGTTTTGCCTTAAATATTAACCCGGTGACTGTCACTGCCAATACGGCCAGCGTTAACTTTGGTACGCTTGCTACGGTCAGTTATTCCGCTAACGGTTTTATCAGTCCGGCGACCTTTATAGCAACACCGGTTTGTAGAGCTTATAAAACAAGTGATACGACTTTTGCCAAGGCCTTGGTCTTAAGCAAAACAACCGCCGTTGGAACCTATGTCACCCATTGCAAGAGTGCCAAGGTTAATACCGGCAGTTACAGTCTGGTTTACGCAGACGGTACAGTGACGATTGTTGCTGTATTACCCGATGCGCCTAAAAATGTTAAAGCGACCGCCGGCAATGCCCGCGCAAGCATCTCTTTTAGCGCACCCGCCAGTAACGGTGGCACACCGATTACACGCTATACGGTAGTCAGCAACACCGCCATTACAGTAACAGGAACAAAAAGCCCGCTTACCGTAACCGGCCTGCAAAACGGGCTAAGTTATACCTTTAAAGTGATGGCGACCAATAGCCAAGGTGATAGCGTCTATTCAACCTTTAGCGCTCCGATAAAACCCGCAATACCCGGCAGACGGGGGCATAAAAAAAGCCCAATAGCCAGTTAAATTAATTTAGCCGGTGCGCGGTGCACACCCTACAGCTCTGTTGATGGGCATGCTGCCGCTTTGCCCATCCTACCTTCTGAAAAGCACTTGGATAGAAGTTAAATAGAACCCAGGGTAGGATGGGTAGAGCAACGCGAAACCCATCGCATAAGCGATTGAATATTATGGGTTTCGGCTATCGCCTCTACCCATCGCGCTTTTAATCACACCCGTAGAGACGCGCTTTATAAGGCAGACGCGATAAAGCGCGTCTCTACAAGACTTTTAAAATCAGCCGGTAGGGTGCGCACCGCGCACGTGTTCGGATTATCATGCAAGTCTTAAATGGGTGCGCATCCAACCGGCTATGGCTGTGTTGATTTGGTTGTCATATTGTTTCGCATCTCATCATATCTGCTATATTTAGTTGGGATTGTAATTTTTTTAGTCGGCTTTTTTTTGAACGACTTCCAATCATCTACCCCTATTCTCATTTTTATGGACATTTTTGTATGAAAAAACAAAATTTCAAATCTTTTTTAGCAGTTTCAGGGCTATTGCTCGCAACATCTACCAACGCCATTTCAGCAACAACCTGTCAAGGTCTAACCCCCACAATATTAGGCACAGCCAAAGCGGAGACCATAAACGGAACCCCTCGCGCCGATGTTATTAGTGGCTTGGGCGGCAATGACATTATCAACGGTCTGGGCGGAAACGATACCATTTGCGGCGATGACGGTGACGATAAAATATCCGGCGATGACGGTGACGATAAAGTATCCGGTGGTAACGGCGATGATAATATTTCAGGTGGAAAAGGAAACGACAAGGCTTCTGGCGGTAACGGCGACGATAATATCTCGGGCGGTGCAGGAAAAGACAATATTTCCGGCGAT
>CAIUYS010000447.1 GCA_903903365.1 uncultured Methylococcaceae bacterium | reverse complement strand
TGCTGCATAATCAACTATTCATAACCCATCAGACTAAACGACGTTGTGTAGGCCGCTTCCATACCGGCACCCGGCATTAATTTGCCACGATTGAAACGACCTTCCGGATCGATACGCTGTTTGTAATCGTGAAAACTGGCCAGTTCTTCAGGGCTTAAAAATTCGTATTTGGTTATGCCAATACCGTGCTCGCCGGAGATTACGCCACCCAAAGACCGTGCCAACACCATAATCCGGGCTACGGATTTATTGGCTTCTTGCAGCATTTCATAATGATCGGAATTGACCGGTAAATTGGTATGTACGTTACCGTCACCGGCGTGCATGTGCAGTGCCACAAACACGCGACCCCGCAAAACTTCTTTGTGTACCGCGTCAATGCGCTCAACAATCGGTCGAAAATTATCGCCCTCAAAAATTTCTGTTAACCGTGGCAGTAATTCCTGTTTCCAGGACACCCGTAAAGAATGATCCTGTAAACGGTGAAATAAAGTCGGTTTTTCGGCACGATTGGTTAATTCGCTTGCAATAATCCCGTGGTCGTTGAAAGCCGCTTCGGCTTGTGGCAACGCTAAATCGAGATTGTCATATTGCCACTGCCACCGTTCGCGCACCTGTGCCACCACCGACAGTGCTTGAGCACGCCGGTCGCCGATCAATTCGCTTTTATCAACCCTGTCCTCATAAGAACGTAACGGTAACTCACCTTCCAAAAAGTGGCTTAACGCATGACACAGTCGCAATTTATTGCGCAGTGACAATTCGATATTGATGCGTTCGATACCGTCACAATAATCGCCCATGCGCGGCAACGGAATTACCACATCTTCATTGATTTTAAAGGCGTTGGTATGTTTGGCAATGGCGGCGGTACGCGCACGATCCAGCCAGAAAGTTTGCCTGGTTTCAGGACTGACCGCGATAAAACCTTCTGCATCACGCGCATTACACAAACGCACGACTTCGGAAGCGGCCAAAGCCACTTGCTTGTCGTTATCACCAACAATATCCCCGATCAACACCATTTTTGGCCGACCGTGATTCTTGGCCTTGCTGGCATAACCTACGGCTTTTACATAGCGCTCATCAAGATGCTCAAGACCGGCCAGCATAACCCGCGCCTCACCACTTTTAGGCAAAGCCGCCAGATAATCACGAATCTCGACGATGGCAGGCACAGCTTCACGAACCTGACCGTAAAATTCCAAACAGAAGGTACGGGTAAAAGCCGGCATCTTGTGCAAAATCCAGCACGCCGAGGTAATAATGCCATCGCAGCCTTCTTTTTGGATACCTGGCAGGCCACCGAGAAATTTGTCGGTAACATCCTTGCCCAATTCGCCCTTGCGAAAATTTGCACCGGGAATGACCAGCTCTTCTTCAGACAGCAACTTGCAGCCTTTCGCGTCAAAACGCTTCAACAAAAAGGTGACTTGTTCCTGATCGTGAATTTTGCTTAGATTATGATTGATTCGCACCACTTCCAGCCAATTGCCGTCAGGTGTCACCATGCGCCACGACAACAGATTGTCCAGCGCCGTTCCCCAAAGCACTGCTTTTTTGCCACCGGCATTCATCGCGACATTGCCGCCAACACAGGACGCATCTGCCGACGTAGGATCACAGGCAAATACCAGACCGGCACTGTCTGCCACATCCATAACGCGCCGAGTCACTACACCCGCACCGGTATTAATGGTTGCGTAAGTCTGTTCGACACCCGGCAGACTGGCCGCCCGTTCCAGAGGATCTATAGTGATCAGTTTTTCGGTATTAATCACTGCGGAATAAAGCGTCAGCGGCACCGCACCACCGGTATAACCGGTACCGCCGCCACGCGGAATAATGGTCAGTCCCAGCTTGATACAATCACGCACCAAATGACCGACTTCTTCTTCGCTACACGGATACAGCACCACAAACGGATACTCAACCCGCCAGTCGGTGGCATCGGTGACATGAGAAACACGGGCAAAACCGTCAAAACAAATATTGTCTTTACGGGTATGTTTGGCTAACAAAGCCAGCGCCTTACGCCTCATTTCCCGCGTGTTTTTAAAGTGCGCTTCAAAGGCATTGACCGCCTGATGTGCAGCATCAATCAACTGTGTGACACGCCGGGTTCGATCAGGATGCTCACTTTCATCCTCTGCATCGCGTTTCTGCATCTGCTTAAGACGATGCCGTAACGCGACCAGCAAGGCTTTGCGGCGTTTACTGTTATCCAGTAAATCGTCTTCAAGATAAGGATTACGCTGAACCGCCCAAATATCGCCAAGCACTTCAAAAAGCATTTTTGCAGAACGACCGGTAACCCGTTCGTCGCGCAATGATTCCAGAATATGCCAACTCTCTTCACCCAGCAGGCGAATAACGATTTCGCGGTCTGAAAAAGACGTGTAATTGTAAGGAATTTCGCGTAACCGTGCTGGCGATGCATCGGAAAACAAGGGGGGGAATTTTGAATCCACTGATATTCTGCGCTTTGACGTGATTAACAAAGCTCATTGTAACACTCACTGATACCAGCGAAAATACCAAAAGTTGTGTGGTCTTAATTATAGTTAAATATAGGGCCCTGAATTTATTAAGTACGTAGGGCGTGCCATGCGCGCCTTATTTTTCAAGGCGCGCATGGCTCGCCCTACAGAAAATAATATCGCTTACTCAACAAAGGTCTCTATAAGGGGTAATGACTCGGGCAACATTATAAAAGCGACTAAAAGCCAATCAAAAACGGGAGTGACGAACTTAACTTCCGTCTCTTTTAACTGGCCCTGCGATTTTGAATTTCAGCCAATAGCTTATCGACTTCTTTTCTGGGCAGATAATCCAAATCCCAATGACTGGTATAATTTTCCTTTAAACGTCTTCTGCCTTGATGAAGCGGCTTAGGTTCTTCAACGCCAGGAATGGCTGCCGTGCTAATACCGTTCTCAGAAAAAATGCTTGGGTTTTCTGCCTGTTGATCACTTTTTAACAAGCTAACCATTTTTGCAAATAGCTGATTCATGTCGCCTCCGTTGAGCCGATCCATTATTAGATCAGTTTCTTTAGTCTAACCTAACCCCTCTTTTCATTTAAGCAATTTTTTAAGCGTTACTTCTAAGTCGGTCGGGGTTTAAACCTTGATCAAAGCGTTGTAACTGACTACAGCAAATACCAAACATTAAAGGGGAAATTGTTTTATCAACGTGAAACACGCTAAAATGCTAATCATTTTAAACATATTGACAGGAAAAGAAAATGCCTGAAATATGCCGTTTTTATGACATCATTATTAGAATATTCTTGATTGACCGCGAACATCCACCGCTTCATATTCACATTAAATACGGTGAATATGAAGCGGTGATGGAGTTGATGAACCTCAACATCATTGAAGGTAGCCTACCCAAGAAGTGTCGCCAGTTAGTCAGGGAATGGGCTGAACTGCATCAGGAAGAATTAATAGAGATTTGGGACACTCAAAAATTTCACGCTATTTCTCCTTTGGAGTGAAGAAAATGAAAATTAAACATTTTGAACACCTTGATGCTTACCGTTTTTTACTGACTTTTGAAAATGGCGTGGTCAAAGAGACTGACCTGATAGATTTGATTGGCCATCATGTCTCACTGGATGGCTTAAATACTGCCCGTATAGACCCTGAATGGGAATGCCTCGAATTTAATGGCGGCCAAGTTGATATAGAGACTAAAACTTTATATCAATTTGCAACAGATGGACATTACAAAGCAGTTGCCTAATGGAAGACATAAAATATTTTCCCTCAAGCCGGTCGGGGCTTACAACCCCGTTCCGCTTATTTTTTCTCGTGGACCAACTGCTTTTTAATAATCAGTGCTTACCGACTAACCGCCGCCAAACACTCAGCGTCATTATGCAGCGGGTTATTAACTCGGGTGCTAATCGGGGTTAGCTGCATAGCACTATAACCATCGGCGGCTAAAAAATCAGCCATCTCAACAGCGGTGTTTGTTTTATCCAGCCAGCAATCATAAAAATCAGGGGTGATAATAACCGGCATTCGGTCATGGATAGGCGCTATTCTAGCGTTGGCAGCAGTGGTTATAATAGTACAGGAATAAATGGTTTCTTGCTGATGTTCCCAATGCTCCCAAAGCCCTGCAAAAGCAAACAAGGCAGATGCCGGTTGATGAATATGATAGGGGTGTTTGCAGGTTTCCGTGCTTTGCCATTCAAAAAATCCGGTCGCCGGAATCAGGCAACGTCGCTGTTGATAAGCCTTTCTAAAGGACGGTTTTTCGGTTAACGTTTCCGCTCTGGCATTAATTAAATGACTGGATATTTTACGGTCTTTGCTCCAGGAAGGAATCAATCCCCAGTGCAAGTTGACGGCTTTGTTGCTGCCATCTTCCAGCCTTACGACGGTGATTATTTTTTGTCCGGGCGCAATATTATAGTCCGGCTGATAATCAGCCAAGCGCTGCAAGCAAAAATGCTCCATAATCTGCGTATTTGTTGCGATTAAGTTAAAACGTCCACACATAAATGCACCCTGAACTTGATAAACTGGAAAAAACCTTCAAGCCGTCGATTCTAACAAAAATTGATGACCCGCTGCTGGATGAATATCAACTTGAATTATGGATGAAACGTGATGATTTGCTACATCCCGTTATTTCCGGAAATAAATGGCGAAAACTTAAATACAGCCTTGATCAAGCGCTGTCTTTAGGTGCCGATACGCTTATTAGTATGGGCGGTGCTTATTCAAATCATTTACATGCACTGGCTTATACAGGTAAACTTTTAGGTTTTAAAACGCAGGGTTTTATTCGCGGCGAACAACCGGCAACATTAACACCCACTTTACTGGATTTGCAAAACTGGGGTATGGAACTTACCTTTATCTCCCGTTCTGCTTATAGAGGCCTGCGGCACTATAAAGGTTGTCATGATTTACCCGGCTTAAAACCAGGCCAATACTGGCTGCCGGAAGGCGGGGCACAAGCATTGGCATTAAAAGGTGTCGCAGAACTGGTTAACGAAATAGCTATCCCTTATGACCTTCTCTGTGTACCCTGTGGAACCGGAGCAACGTTAGCGGGTATTATTGATGCCGTTCCAAAGTCGGTGTTTGTGTCGGGTTTTGCGGCCTTAAAAAATGCCGATTTTTTAAAGGCTGATGTTGAAGCCTTATTACCGCGACCTAACACCAACTGGCAGATTAACCTGGATTATCATTTTGGTGGTTTTGCCACAACGACACCTGAACTCATGGCTTTTATTACCGATTTTGAATGCAAAACCAACATCCCTCTTGAACCTGTTTATACCGGAAAAATGATGTACGCACTTTACGATTTGATAACAAAACACACGTTTAAACCAGGCCTGCGAATTATTGCTGTCCATACCGGTGGCTTACAGGGAAACAGAGGATTTACAGCATGAGACGATTATTGGAACCAGAGTTAATGGAAGATGAAAGCCAGGTAAAAGCTTACGCAGAGGCCGATTTTGAAGTGCCGCATAATGACTTTATACAACAGCTAAAAACGTTTATTGATGATCCGGAATTTAGCGGTACCGCACTGGATTTAGGCTGTGGCCCCGGCGATATCAGTTGCCGCTTTGCCAACGCCTTTCCTTTAAGTAAACTCCATGCGATTGATGGCTCAGAGTCCATGCTGGCTTATGCAAAATCTGCCTTGCCGCCTGACTTGGCAGACCGGATAAGCTTTATAAAAGGTCTGTTGCCTGACGTCATATTACCGCAACCTGGCTATGAGATAATTTTTAGCAACAGTCTGTTACATCATTTGCCCGATCCACAGGTACTTTGGCAGACCATAAAAAAATATTCCCGGCCGGGTACGCGCATCATCATTATGGATTTATTGCGCCCCGCCAATGTTAAATCAGCACAAATGATGGTCGATAATTATGCCGCCAATGAACCCGAGATTCTGCAACGGGATTTTTATCATTCTTTATTGGCCGCTTTTAGCCTAAAAGAAATTAATACACAACTGGCGCAGGCAGATTTAAGTTTAGACTTGCATAGCCAAAAAATCAGTGACCGACATGTTTTTATCTCCGGCGTTATACCCGATAGTTTAAGGAAAGAAATGGACATAACCGAAACTGTTGAACCCATAAACCTCGAAAAACCAGAGCTTTACATCAATCGTGACCTCAGCTTGCTGGAATTTAACAAACGGGTTTTGGCACAAGCAAAAAATGAAGCCGTCCCCCTGCTCGAAAGGCTTAACTACCTGTGTATCTCTTGCTCAAACTTGGATGAGTTTTTTGAGGTTCGCGTTGCCAGCGTACTGGAAATGGTCGCTATTGACCCTAAAGCCATTGGCCCTGATGGCTTAACGCCCAAAGAACAGTTGGAGCAAATCTCGATACATGCACATAAACTGGTCGATGAACAATATCAGGTGCTTAATGAAATTTTGATCCCCAAGCTTAATGATGAAAATATTCGCTTTGTGCGCCGAAATGATTGGACAGAAGCGCAGCATAAATGGCTGTCTGATTATTTTAATAATGAGTTATTGCCCATTTTAACGCCGGTAGGCCTTGATTCTGCCCACCCTTTTCCGCGTATTCTCAACAAAAGTTTAAATTTTATTATTTCCCTAACCGGAAAAGATGCGTTTGGCAGAAATAGCGGACGGGCTATTTTGCAAGCACCCAGAGCCTTGCCGCGCGTGGTTAAATTACCCGCTGATGAAACCCAAAGCGGCCCAGCTGATTTTGTGTTTTTGTCATCCATTATTCATGCGTTTGTCAGTGAATTGTTTCACGGCATGACAGTAAAAGGTTGCTATCAATTTAGGGTTACCCGGAACAGCGATTTTTTTGTCGATGATGATGCCATCGACGACTTATTGCTGGCCGTTCAAGGCGAACTGGCGATGCGTAATTATGGTGATGAAGTGCGTCTGGAAATAGATGCCGCGTGCCCGGATGACACAGTAAGCTTTTTACTGGAGCGTTTTGAACTCGGCAAGGATCGGTTATTTTTAGTTGACGGGCCGGTCAATCTGAACCGGATTCAGGAAATCAACAACCTCATTGATCGACCTGACCTCAAGTTTGCCCCGTTTAAACCCAAAGTTCCCGCACAACTGGGGCGAAACAAAGATATTTTTGCGGCCATTAAACGTCACGATATTTTATTGCACCACCCCTTTGAATCGTTCTCGCCGGTTGTTGAATTTTTACGTCAAGCGGCCGCCTCACCCGAAGTATTGGCTATTAAACAGACACTCTACCGTGCCGGTGCAGATTCACCCATCGTTGCCGCGTTAATCAGAGCCGCACGCGCTGGCAAGGAAGTGACGGTTGTTATTGAATTAAGAGCGCGATTTGATGAAAAGGCCAATATTGATTTAGCCTCCAAATTACAAGAAGCGGCTGTCCATGTTGTGTATGGCGTTGTGGGCTATAAAACCCACGCAAAAATGTGTCTGATCTTACGGCGAGAAGGCAAAGAACTACGTAATTATGTGCATTTGGGCACCGGCAACTATCATCCCAAAACTGCCCAACTTTACACCGATTACGGCCTGTTTTCCTGTAACAAAGAATTGGGCGAAGATGTCCGCCGCGTCTTTGCTCAGCTTACCAGCTTGGGCAAAGTAACCCAATTAAATAAACTGCTACAGTCGCCTTTTACCCTACATAAAGGGATACTTGAAAAAATTGAACGGGAGATATCGCACGCCAAAAACGGTAAACCCGCAAAAATCATTATTCAAGTCAATGCCATTGTAGAAGAAAAATCCATACGCGCACTTTACCGTGCCTCACAGGCCGGTGTTGAAGTTAAACTAATCGTCCGGGGTATTTGCTGCCTAAGACCGGGAATACCGGGTGTCTCTGAAAATATAGAAGTACGTGCCATTATCGGACGCTTTTTGGAACATGCGCGGATTTATGCGTTCGCCAATGATGGCCATCAAGAAGTCTACGCTTCCAGCGCCGACTTGATGAATCGCAACATGTTCCGGCGCGTGGAAATTTGCTTCCCCATTGAAAGTAAACGACTCTATACCCGCATACTGCACGACCTTGATTTGTATTTAAAAGATAATACACAAGCTTGGCTGTTACAACCGGATGGTCGTTATCTTCAGTTATTAAACGTGACTAATGAAGAACCCGTCCAAGCCCAATCGGTTATTTTAAATGAATTACAATAACATCAGTGAGATTGCCCAATTAGGTGCAACAGTGCTGCGCCTAAAAGCGGCTGCGGTAACAGATAGTCAGAGCCTGGAAATACGGCAACTGATTAAAACCCTGCAAGACACCCTGGCTTCAACGCAGGGTGTCGGAATTGCTGCGCCTCAAATTAGCGAATCAAAGCAGGTTATCATCATTGCCTCGCGCCCTTCCCCACGTTACCCTAACGCGCCACTGATGGAACCCACGGTAATGATTAATCCGGCATTTGAAGCGTTGTCTGATACCACAGAAAAAGACTGGGAGGGTTGCTTAAGCATTCCAGGTATTCGGGCTTTAGTACCCCGCTATAAAGACATACAAATTACCTATAGCAATGAACAAGGCTCTTTAGTAAAAGCCAAACTGGAAGGCTTTGTTGCACGGGTTTTTCAACATGAATTTGATCATCTGGAAGGCAAGGTTTATCTGGATCGGGTTGAGAATAACCGCGACATTGTTGCCGAAAGCGAATATTTTAAAATGGTTGGTGCTCGGAAATTGTCAATGTAGTTGTCACCTCGACGGTTAAAACTTACGCTATTTTTCTTGTCTGAATATTTATATCTTTCGCATCACCTTCTTTGGCTTTGTCAGGGTTAAGATGAACCTTTTCGATTCTTTGCCAATTTCG
>CAIUYS010000446.1 GCA_903903365.1 uncultured Methylococcaceae bacterium | reverse complement strand
GGTAAATATATATCATAATTATTGGGTCGTCGCCAAGCGGTAAGGCACGGGGTTTTGATCTCCGCATACCAAGGTTCGAATCCTTGCGACCCAGCCATTTTTATTCATTAAGTTAAAATTCGTGTGGGAGTGCTTGAATGAATGACACCTCTATGATGGTGTTTTCTGGAAACGCTAACCTGGCTTTGTCTGACGGTATAGTTAAGAAGCTTAATATGCGCCTTGGAATGGCGACTGTCGGCAGATTTAGTGATGGAGAGATTGCGGTAGAAATTGAAGAAAATGTCCGGGGTAAGGATGTCTTTATAATTCAACCGACCTGTTCCCCGACTAATGAAAATTTAATGGAATTGTTGGTGATGACAGACGCTCTCAAGCGTGCGTCAGCATCACGAATCACTGCCGTATTGCCTTATTACGGCTATGCGCGGCAAGATAGACGATCGCGATCAGCACGGGTGCCAATTAGTGCCAAGCTGGTTGCTAAAATGATTGAGCAGGCAGGCGCAAATCGTCTTTTGACGGTTGATCTACATGCTGACCAGATTCAAGGTTTTTTTGATATACCGGTAGACAATGTTTATTCATCCCCCATTCTTTTAGGGGATGTGTGGCGTCAACAATATAAAGATTTGATTGTTGTTTCGCCGGACGTTGGTGGTGTGGTCAGGGCGCGTGCGCTTGCCAAGCGACTTGATGATGCTGATCTGGCAATTATAGACAAGCGAAGGCCAAAAGCCAACGTTTCAGAAATAATGCATATCATTGGCGATGTTGATGGTCGTACCTGTGTTTTAATCGATGATTTAGTAGATACAGCCGGGACTTTATGTCATGCCGCTGCCGCGCTTAAAAAACACGGTGCTATAAAAGTGGTTGCTTATTGTACACACGCTGTATTGTCAGGCGCTGCTATGAACAACTTGAATAACTCCGAGCTTGATGAATTGGTTGTTACGGATACTATACCGTTGAATCAAGATGCGGTAGATTCGGGAAAAATAAGGCAGCTTAGTGTTGCAGAAATGCTGGCTGAGACAATAAGACGTATTGCTGTAGGCGAATCGGTTAGTTCGCTTTACGTAGACTAACAATAAGTAAATTAATAGTCGATTGATAGAATTTAATGTAAGTGCTCTCAGGGCACGAACTTCAGAAAAATGGTGAGGAAAAATGTCAAAAGTATTTGAATTTGTTGCCGAAAGTCGTGGGCAATCAGGTAAGAGCGCAGCAAGGCGCTCGCGTCGTCAAGGCAATGTGCCTGCAGTTATATACGGTGGCTCAAATGCACCTCAAATGCTGGTGTTAAATCATAACGAAGTCATTAAACATCTTGAGCATGAAGCGGTTTATTCGCATGTGCTTGATATTACTGTTGATGGAAAAACCGAGCAAGCGATACTGAAAGGTGTTCAGCGTCACCCTGCAAGAGTTCAGATTCTACATTTGGATTTTTTCCGGGTTAATATGTCCGAAGCTGTAAAGGTGCATGTACCATTGCATTTTATAAATGAGCATACCTCGATCGGTGGAAAAAAAGGCGGCATCGCAACTCATTCCCTTATTGATGTAGAAGTGTCATGCTTGCCTTCAGTATTGCCTGAATTTATTGAGGTTGATCTGGCGGGTCTGGATATCGGCGGAACTATCCATCTTTCGGATATTATATTGCCGGCAGGTATTGAAATTGTAGTTTTGGCTCAAGGTCCAGAGCATGATTTGCCTGTAGTCTCTATGATGCCTTCAAAAGCC
>CAIUYS010000445.1 GCA_903903365.1 uncultured Methylococcaceae bacterium | reverse complement strand
ACTATTTACGATGACGACGAAGTAGAATTATCCAATTTACAAAGACAGATTGCTCATCACACACCGGATATTGGGACTGATAAAGTAATTTCAACCCGTCAAACACTGAATAAATTAAATCCGGACGTCAAGGTAAAAGCAGTCAAACAAAGACTGGCTGGAGAGCAACTTGACAGGGAAGTAAAGGCCGCCGATGTGGTGCTGGATTGTAGCGATAACTTTTCAACACGATTTGCCATTAATAAAGCCTGCGTTAAGCACCAAACCCCCTTGGTTTCCGGGGCGGCAATACGCTTTGAAGGACAGGTTTCAGTATTTACCCCCGGCAAAAACAACAGCCCCTGCTATAACTGCCTCTATAACAGTGACGGCGAAGAACTACAAAACTGCGCGACCAATGGTGTTATAGCCCCTATTACCGGGATAATTGGCAGCATTCAGGCCTTGGAAGCGATGAAGTTGATTATCGCTATCGGTGAAACCTTAACCGGCCGGTTATTGCTGCTGGATGGCTTAACGATGGAATGGAACACCATGAGGCTAAAGAAAAACCCCAAATGCCCAACTTGTGGAGAGTTGTAAGTCAGCTTGGCAAAATGCACAACCTGACTTACAAAGTCTTTGTTTCCGGATGAACAAAGTCATCCGGAAACCTGATTAACAAACGTTGTTTATTTTTTGGCGAGCTTAGTCTTAATAAAATGAATGGCCGTTTCAGCTAAATCATTTACAAAAGACGGACTATCGCCGTGTGGCTCGGTTTCGCCAAACGGCTGACCGTTTTTCTGGGTATATTTATAAATAAAATAGCCTAACGGTACAAACGCCGCCGTTGCTATAACCAACATAATCAAAAATAATTCAATAACGCCACCCATGACTCATCCTCTATAAATTTTATGTAAATATTATTATTTTTTTGGTGAATTTTAATAATACGCTTTTTTAAAAAGAAAAACATCCCCTGTTAAGTGCTGTCAAATGTTGCGTAAAAAAAAAGTTCATCGTATACTTTTAGGTGGCTTACTTGATCAAGCTAGCAACTATTTTAATAATCTACTGGAGGTTCACGATGAAATGGGAAACACCAAGCTATACAGACCTGCGTTTCGGTTTTGAAGTAACAATGTACATCTACAATCGCTAAGCAAATTATCCTGACTTAATTGTTAGGATTACTTATCGTAGATTAAAGAAGGGGTTCACTTAGAGCCCCTTTTTTTTGCCTGAAAATCGTTATTCCCGTATCATTCGAGACTTTCTTTTTAGGCTTTCATTATGAAAATTAGAATTCTTGGTTCAGGAGCCGGTGGCGGCTTCCCGCAATGGAACTGCAACTGCCATAATTGTCACCGTTTACGCCACCAAACAATGAACGGCAAAGCGCGTACCCAATCCTCCATTGCCGTGAGTACGGACAACAAAAACTGGTTGCTGTTTAATACGTCCCCGGATATTCGCGCACAACTGGAAGCCTTCCCCGCTATTCAGCCTAAAGAAGGTATTCGCGATACGGGCATTAAAGCCATCCTGCTTATCGACAGCCAAATTGACCACACCACAGGCATGTTAATGCTGCGGGAAGGCAAGCCACTGGATGTTTACTGCACGGATATGGTCAAGCAGGATTTGACCACAGGTTTTCCCTTATTTACCATGTTGGAACACTATTGCACTGTCAATCATCATCCGGTGCCTGTTGATGGCAGCAGCTTTACCATTCCCGCCATTGCTGATTTACGTTTTTATACCCAAGCCTTAAAAAGCAAAGCGCCGCCTTATTCGCCACATCGTCATGACCCGCATGAAGGCGATAATATCGGCGTCATTATTGAGCAAATTTCTACCGGCAAAAAAGTATTTTATTCCCCCGGTCTGGGCGAAATAGAACCCCACGTCATGGCGGCCATGCAAACGGTTGATTGCCTGTTGGTAGACGGCACTTTCTGGACGGATGACGAAATGTGTACACAAAACATCAGTCATAAAAAAGCACGCGATATTGGCCATTTGCCTCAATCGGGCCCAGGCGGCATGATAGAAGTGCTAAGCGGCGTAGCCAAAGCCCGCAAAATATTGATACACATCAATAACACCAACCCCATTTTAGACGACGATTCCGAACAACGTAAAATCCTTGATGCCGCCGGCATTGAAGTCGCTTACGACGGACTGGAAATCGATTTATAGTGTTAGCGAGAGTAAAAGCCTGTTTTACTCTCCTTTTTAAAAGGACAAACCATGAACAATAACGATAATACCGCATGGACAAAAACAGAATTTGAAGCCGCCCTGCGCGGTATGGAAAAGTATTACCACATTCATCATCCTTACCATACCCTGATGAATGCGGGACAACTCACTAAAGAACAATTGCAAGGCTGGGTTGCCAACCGTTTTTATTACCAAGTCAGCATCCCTATCAAAGATGCCAACATTTTGGCTAATTGCCCTGACCGTGAAACCCGCGCCAAGTGGATACAACGCATTTTGGATCATGATGGTCACCCCGGCGATCCCGGTGGCATTGAGGCCTGGATACAGTTGGGCATAGCCGTCGGCTTAACGCGAGAAGACATTACCTCACTAAAACATGTACTGCCCGGCGTTCGTTTTGCCGTTGATGCCTATGTTAATTTTGCGCGGAGAGCCGAATGGCACGAAGCGGCAAGTTCTTCATTGACTGAATTGTTTGCACCCAAAATCCACCAGCAACGTTTGGATAACTGGCCCGAACACTACCCGTGGGTTGATATAGAAGGTTACAACTATTTCCGTAAACGTCTGACCGAAGCACGACGTGATGTAGAACACGGCTTGGAAATTACACTGGACTGGTATAAAACCCGTGAACAGCAAGAGCGCATGGTGCAGATTTTAAAATTTAAATTGGATGTCTTGTGGACGATGGCAGATGCCATGTATATGGCTTATATCAACAACATGCCGCCGTATTATAATATTGAGTAAAATGCTGATCTATTTGGATAACTGTTGCTTCAATCGTCCATACGATGACCAAACCCACGCTAAAATTTTTCTGGAAACACAGGCAAAACTCTATATCCAAGAAAACATTTTAACGGGTAAATACAAGCTGGTTTGGTCGTATATTCTGCAATTTGAAAATGATGAAAATCCGTACTTTAGCCATAAACAGGAAATCAGAAAGTGGAAAAGCCTGGCAAGCGAGTTAGTTTCCGCATCTGAAAACATTATCACCAAAGCCACGGAGTACCAAGCACATGGTCTGCACGTTAAAGATGCTTTACATTGCGCCTGTGCATTTTCGGTCAAAGCCGATTACTTTATAACAACAGATAAGCAATTGATAAAAACAGCCCGGAAAATAACAGGGCTTAATGTCGTCAACCCACTCACGTTTATACAAGAAGAAGCCAGCGAATGAAAACAGACAACGAAGTAATGAATAGCGGTTTTGAGTCTATTTTTTCTACGTTAGGCATGGTAGACGCAGAACGTTTTATTATGTTGCTCAAGCGTGACAAGTTTGATTATACCGAATGGCAAAAGAAGCTTTGGCTGAAAGAAACAGTGGAGTCATTATCTGAAAAGGCACAGAAAGCCTGGGAACGAGGTAATTCATAATGCCTGAACACTACATATTCTGCGGACACACAAACACCTTGGCAGTAAAACTACACGCTATCTTTATAAAACCCACCACTAAAACCAAATATTAAAAATGACCATAAACCCGGAACTACCCATTCAATTTTCCCGTACCCACCGTTTGCAATGGGAAGAAGCACAACAAAAAAATGTCATTCTTTACCCGGAAGGCATGGTAGAACTTAATGAAAGTTCCGCTGAAATTCTGAAACTCTGTGACGGCACACGCAATCTTGCCCAAATTGTCAGTGATCTGGAGCAAAAATTTTCCACGTCGGGTCTTACCAACGACATTACCGCTTTCCTGGAGGTTGCACTACAAAATGGCTGGATTAATCAAAACTAAACCTACACCGCCGCGCTGGTTACTCGCAGAACTTACTTACGCTTGCCCGTTACAGTGCCCTTATTGCTCTAATCCGCTTGATTATACAAAATATCAAACTGAATTAGACACCGAAGACTGGAAGCGCGTACTGACCCAAGCCCGCAAAATGGGCGCGGTGCAATTAGGCTTTTCGGGAGGCGAACCCCTCACCCGCAAAGATTTAACCGAACTGGTTAAACACGCCAGAGACTTGGGTTATTATT
>CAIUYS010000444.1 GCA_903903365.1 uncultured Methylococcaceae bacterium | reverse complement strand
GTTTAACCTTTAACCTTTAACCTTTAACCTTTAACCTGATCTTCCTATGTCTTCTGTCGCTGTTATTGATTACGGAATGGGTAATTTACATTCCATTGCAAAAGCCCTGCAACACGCCGCCCCAGATGTCGATGTACAAATCGTTTCTGATGCCAAGTTGATTTTACAAGCTGATCGCGTGGTTTTTCCGGGTGTCGGGGCGATGCGTGATTGTATGCAGGCGCTCAATCAAACCGGTTTATCCGAGGTCATCCAACGTGTCGCTAAAACGAAACCGTTGCTGGGTATTTGCTTGGGTATGCAGGCATTACTGACGGACAGTGAGGAAAACGACAACACCCAAGGGCTGGGCATCCTTCCTGGGCATGTGGTGCGTTTTTCTGATGCGCTAAAGGATAGCCAGAACAATACCCTGAAAATTCCGCACATGGGCTGGAATCAAGTTCATTTTGTACCTCATCCGTTATGGGAAAATATTTCACAGGATAGTCGTTTTTATTTTGTGCATAGTTATTATGCAATACCTGACGACGCGTCTGTGGTCGCCGCGACTACAGAATATCCTGACGCTTTTGCCTGTGCTTTGGCTCAAGACAATGTTTTTGCCGTACAATTTCACCCGGAAAAAAGTCAGGCCGTTGGTTTACAACTGCTCAATAACTTTTTGCACTGGGATGGCCAAGTTTAAAATTACACACACGCTGTTAAGGATTTAGTATCTATGTTGTTAATACCCGCTATCGATTTGAAAGATGGAAAATGTGTCCGTTTACGCCAGGGACGAATGGATGATAATACGATTTTTTCTGATGATCCTGTCGCTGTTGCCGGAAAGTGGGTGGCCGCCGGTGCCAAAAGAATTCACTTGGTTGATTTGGATGGGGCTTTTGCCGGCAAGCCTGTCAATGCCGATATTATTCATGCCATAGTCGCCGCTTACCCCCATGTTCCCGTGCAAATTGGCGGTGGCATTCGTGATGAAGAGACGATTCAGGCTTATCTGAATGCGGGCGTGGAATACGTCATTATTGGCACCAAAGCTGTTAATGAACCCCATTTTGTCAGGGATATGGCCATGGAATATCCACGTCGTATCATCGTGGGGTTGGATGCAAAAGACGGTAAAGTGGCCATTGATGGCTGGTCGAAACTGTCGAAACATGACGTGATTGATTTGGCGCAACACTTTGAAGCCGATGGTGTAGAAGCTATTATTTACACCGATATTTCCAGAGACGGCATGATGCAAGGTGTCAATGTAGAAGCGACGGCACGCTTGGCACGAGCCATTAAAATCCCGGTCATTGCGTCTGGCGGCATTACTAATATCGACGATATTAAAGCCTTGGGTGCTGTGGCTCATCAAGGCATTATGGGGGCAATAACCGGGCGTGCCATTTATGAAGGTACCCTGGATTTTGCCGAAGCGGAAAAACTGGCAGAATCTTTTAGTGAATCATGAGTCTGGCTAAACGTATTATTCCTTGCCTGGATGTCGCGGATGGCCGCGTGGTTAAAGGTGTCAAGTTTGTTGATATTCGTGATGCCGGTGACCCCGTAGAAGTCGCGCGACGTTATGACCGTGAAGGCGCGGACGAAATCACTTTTTTGGACATTACTGCGACTCATGATAACCGTGACACCATGGTTCATGTCGTTGAGCAGGTCGCCAGTGAAGTTTTTATTCCGTTGACGGTGGGTGGAGGTATCAGAACATTGGATGATATTCGCCGCATGCTCAATGCGGGAGCGGATAAAGTGGGCATTAACAGTGCCGCCGTGTTTAATCCGGAATTTGTTCGTGAGGCGGCACAACGTTTTGGCTCACAATGTATTGTGGTTGCAATTGATGCCAAGAAAGTCAGTCAACCCCATGAAGTGGATCGTTGGGAAATTTTTACTCATGGTGGACGCAATGCGACGGGAATAGAAGCGATTGGCTGGGCAAAAAAAATGGTCGAATACGGTGCCGGTGAAATCCTGTTAACCAGCATGGACAGGGATGGTACGCGCGAAGGTTTTGATTTACCCCTAACCCGCACTATTAGTGAAGCGGTTAGCGTTCCGGTTATTGCCTCGGGTGGTGTAGGTAACCTGGAGCATCTGGCTGAGGGCGTCATTAATGGCAAAGCTGACGCTGTGCTGGCGGCCAGTATTTTTCACTTTGCCGAATACACCATTCAACAAGCTAAAGAACACATGGCTGCACGCGGCATTGAGATGCGTTTATGAGCGTTGCGTGGCTGGATGATATTCGCTGGACTGAAGACGGGCTTTGTCCTGTTATTGCACAACAGGCTGATACAGGGAAAATACTCATGTTTGCCTGGATGAATAGGGAATCGTTAGCGTTAACAGACGCCGAAGGTTATGCCGTTTACTGGTCAAGATCACGTAATAGGTTATGGCGTAAAGGCGAGGAATCAGGTCACAGGCAGAAAGTATTGGGATTGTTTCTGGATTGTGATGAGGATGTTATCCTGCTTAAAATTGAACAGGAAGGCGGTATTGCTTGCCACACAGGCCGTGAAAG
The DNA here is from genome assembly GCA_903903365.1 of uncultured Methylococcaceae bacterium. Classification (GTDB taxonomy): domain Bacteria; phylum Pseudomonadota; class Gammaproteobacteria; order Methylococcales; family Methylomonadaceae; genus Methylobacter_C. The sequence continues at coordinate 12,255 of CAIUYS010000444.1, read as the reverse complement.
CTGTTTTTATCGTCGCCTGATTGATGGGCAATGGCAAGCGGTTGAACCGGTATTGAAAGATCCCAAGACAATTTATGTAAAAAAATGAGTGAAGTATTACAACAATTAGCCCACATTCTGGAACAGCGTAAGCTGGAATCAGCTGATAAATCGTATGTAGCCAGCCTTTATGCAAAAGGTCTGAATACTATTTTGAAAAAAATAGGCGAAGAGGCAACAGAAACCGTTATTGCTGCCAAAGACGGCGATAAACAACAGATTATTTATGAAATGGCTGATTTGTGGTTTCATTGTATGGTCTTACTGGCCGACCAAGGCTTGGCGCCGGATGATGTATTGCAAGAACTGCAACGCCGTTTTGGTTTGTCCGGTCTGGATGAAAAAGCGCAGCGGAAACAATAATAGTTAATGTTTCGCAGTAAATCAATAACTCGATAACAGATACCAAAAAATCATTTTAAAGATATACAAATCTAATAATATCGTTTTATTATACTTGGCATTTATTCTAAGATACTTGGCTAACATTGACGAAGTACCTTAATGACATAAGCAGATCTGTTAACCCGAATTGAGTCGTTGCTTTAAGTAACATCAGATAATATTTATAGAGCACTGGAGTAAGAAATGGGCATTGGCATTAAAGAATTATTAGTTATATTGGTTATCGTTATTATACTTTTTGGTACAAAAAAACTGCGCAATATTGGCGCGGATCTGGGTGGAGCCATTAAAAGTTTTCGCGCCTCCGTGAAAGAAGGTGAAGAAGACAAAAAACAAGCCGAAAATGAAGATGAAAGCATAGAAGGCGAAGTCACTTCCAAGAAAAACGAAAAAGTCTGATATGTTTGATGTAGGATTTTCCGAGCTTATCATGATCGGTTTGGTCAGTTTATTGGTCATCGGCCCTGAACGATTACCTAAAGTGGCGCGAATTGCAGGCTTCTGGATAGGTAAGTCACGCGCTATGATGGCTAACATCAAGACAGAAATCAAACAGGAATTGCACGAAGAAGAGATCCGTCAGATATTTAAAGACCAGTTGGCGTTGCAGGAATTTCATGCAGCTCTCAATGAGACTACTGATGCTGCAAATTCTATTAAAGACTCACTTACCGAACTGCCTGAAGAATCTTTAGAAAAAGTTAAACCACCCCATGAGCCAGAATAGTTTTGAAGAGGCTGCACAGCCTTTTATCAGTCACCTGATTGAATTACGTAATCGTCTGTTAAAAGTCGTTGTAAGCGTATTAGTGGTGTTTTTGGGTTTGTCTGCTTACGCTAACCAGATCTACAGCTTTCTGGCCGGGCCGTTAATGAAGCACATGCCAAAAAATAGCACCATGATTGCTATTGACGTGGCGTCCCCCTTTTTTACCCCGTTCAAGTTGGTACTGGTTCTCGCGGTTTTTATTTCAATCCCTGTTATTCTTTATCAATTTTGGGCGTTTGTAGCGCCCGGCCTGTATAAGCGGGAACGGAGGATGATTTTTCCGTTACTGATTGCCAGTACGCTTCTGTTTTATATGGGTATGGCCTTTGCTTACTTTGTGGTTTTTCCGTTGGTATTTGGCTTCCTGACGGCAGCTGCACCCGAGGGTGTCGCAGTCATGACGGACATTGCCAAGTATCTGGATTTTGTTTTAACGTTGTTTTTTGCGTTTGGCATCTGTTTTGAAGTCCCTATATTTACCATTGTTATGGTTTGGACCGGCTTGGTTACTCCAGCCAGTCTTGCTGAAAAACGCCCTTATGTCATCGTTGCCGCGTTTGTTATCGCTGCATTTCTAACGCCGCCTGATCCTATTTCGCAAACATTGCTGGCCTTGCCGATGTGGATGTTATTTGAAGCAGGCTTGTTATGTTCGCGAATGTTTGTGCGTAAAGAAAGCAGTGATGATGACTATCCTGAAAATGTTGAACAACAATCCAGGTTAAACAAGATCGAACAGCCAGAAGAGTAAAGTATTGGCATGAGTAGCGGTAACGGAATTTTACCCGTTACCGCACTTATGGCCTTGGGAATAGTAACTACATTAGCTCGACACCGGTAGTTCTTATAAAATTTTAATTGCCGGTCTGCTTTTTGATTTTAAACAACCGCAAAAAACCCCACCGCTTCTATCCCGGCAATCGCACAACGCTCATCTTGATCAGAAACATCGCCACTGATGCCAACGGCACCCAAGAGATTATTATCGGCATCACGAATAAGAACGCCACCAGGAACCGGCATTATTTTTCCGCCCGCTACGTCGATCAAAGCATTCATAAAATCCGGTCGTTGTGCCGCGACACCTGCCAAACTGCGAGATGATACGCCCATATTAACTGCACCCCAGGCTTTTGCTGTCGCAATTTGTTGCCTGATCATACTGGCGCCGTCTTCTCTTTGCAGGGCTTTTACATGACCGGCAGTATCCAGCACCACCACCGTTAAGGGAGCCAAATTTAATTCTCTCGCTATATGAGTAGCGGTGTTTATAATAAGATTTGCTTGTTTCAATGTTAAAACTGTCATCAGTAACTCTCGTTTATTTAAGTAAGGGAAAAAGATAAGGCTCAATTTTGTTGGCAAGAATGGGTTGTGCTTTGGCATTAGGGTGTAGCCCGTCTGCTTGCATCAAATCCTTATCCAGCGCGACATCTTCGAGGAGAAAGGGAACCAGCGTAATATCCAGCTCTTTGGCTAATTGCGGATAAACGTTATAAAACAGCTCAATGTAGCGTTTGCCGTAATTGGGCGGGATTTTCATCCCCAGCAAAATGACCGTTGCTCCGGCCTTTTGAGCGCGGTGGACAATTTCGGCAAGATTGCTTTTCATCTGAACGGGTGACAAGCCACGCAAGCCGTCATTAGCGCCCAGTTGCAGCAATACGATATCGGGTTTTTGTGCGCTTAAAAGCGGGTCAATACGCGCCAAACCACCCGCGCTGGTATCGCCACTAATACTGGCATTGCTGATGCTGTAATCGCGTTTGGTTTCATGCAGTTTTTTCTGGAGCAAAGCAACCCAACCTTGTTCAACTTCAATTCCGTAACCGGCACTGATACTATCGCCTAAAACCACTATTACAGGCTTGGCCATGGCAGACATGGACATCATTAAAACTATCACGGCAAATAAAAATTTAGGCATTATGCAAACTCAAAATAATCAAACAGCGAACCCCATTATAGTAACAGAAGGTTTGGGTAAATCGGTGCTAACTTCTGAAGGAATACTACATATATTGTCATCGATAGATTTGATAATCAAATCTGGTGAAAGTATTGCCATTGTGGGCGAGTCCGGATCGGGAAAATCCACCTTAATAAGCCTGTTGGCAGGACTGGATACACCCAGTACCGGCTCCATCATCCTTAACGGAAAAGTATTAACGGCTATGAATGAAGATGGCAGGGCGGCTATGCGTAATGAGTTGATTGGCTTCGTGTTTCAGTCATTTCAATTAATGCACGGCCTTACTGCGCTGGAAAATGTCATGCTTCCGCTGGAATTAAGTGGCGATAAACAAGCTAAAGCGGCAGCAACCGCTTTATTGCATCGGGTAGGTTTATCGCACCGTTTATCCCATACACCCAAACAACTTTCCGGCGGTGAACAGCAACGTGTTGCCCTGGCCAGAGCATTTGTTACCAAACCCGCTATTCTTTTTGCCGATGAACCTACCGGCAATCTGGATAGTAAAACCGGTGCAACTATTATTGATTTACTGTTTGAGCTTAATCTTGAAAATCTTACCACCTTGATTCTGGTAACGCATGATCACGCCTTGGCGGCACGTTGCCAACGCACCATTCAATTGGATGCCGGGTGCATGGTATGAGTCGTTTTAATCTCGCTCTACGATTGTTGTGGCGTGACAGCCGTTCCGGAGAACTGACGATATTGATACTGGCTTTAATTATTGCCGTAACCAGTTCAACGACCATTGCTTTATTTTCAGACCGTTTGCAGCGGACCATGACCAACCAAACCGCTGAATTTTTGGCCGCCGATTTGGTGATATCCAGCCCGACCCCGGTGTCTTCCGAGTGGTTAACCAAGGCCACACAGCTCAATTTGGCGCAAGCACGAACAGCAGAATTTTCCAGTGTGTTAATTGAGCATGAGGAGTTGTTACTGGCGGGCATTAAAGCCGTTAGTGCGGCTTACCCCTTACGGGGTTTTTTAAAAACGACAGCTGACGATTATTCGACCGAAACCATCACCCACAACGGCCCTGCACAGGGCACAGCCTGGCTTGAAAAACGCATTTTTTCAGCGCTTAAACTCAAATTAGGCGACCCGTTAACCGTGGGTGAAAAACAACTGACCATCGCGCATATCATTACCTATGAGCCCGACAAAAAAGGTGATTTTTACAGTTTTTCTCCGCGCGTAATGATTAATGAGGCCGATTTGCAAGCGACCGGAATCGTGCAGCCAGGTAGCCATGTCCATTATTTTTTCCAATTTAGTGGCGATGTCAAAGCATTAACTGAATTTAAGCAATGGCTTAAACCACAGTTAAATCCCTCGCAGCGCATTATGGATATTCATGAAGACCGTCCTGAACTGGGCACGGCATTAAACCGGGCAGAACGTTATCTGGGACTTTCCAGCACCCTGGTTATTTTAATTTCCGGTGTCGCCATTGCCATGGCAACCCGCCGTTATACCGAGCGACATTTTAATGCCACCGCCCTGTTGCGCTGTCTGGGCTGTAAACAAAATGAAATACTCTGGCTTTATAGTAGTCAGTTTGTGGTTTTGGGATTTTTTGCGAGTGCCGTAGGTTGTCTGCTGGGCTGGTTTGCACAAGAAGCTTTATTCTATTTACTGAAAGAATTACTGCCGCAACATGTCGCCAGCCCCGGTTTATTGGCCGTTTTTTTTGGCTTTATCATCGGCATGTCCGTGTTATTGGGCTTTGCCTTGCCGCCACTCTTACGGCTTAAACAAGTGTCGCCGTTACGTGTATTACGCCGTGAACTGGAACCGATGCCCAGTAGCGGGTGGCTGATCTATGGTTTATCCATCGGTATTATTGGCCTGTTAATCTGGAAATATACGGATGATCTTAAAATGACGGCAAGTATTTTAGGCATCGGCCTGATTACTTTGTTGGTCTTAGGCTTACTGGTTTATGGTCTGTTGAATTTAGCCAGCCGTGTATTACCCTCAATGAGTCTGACCTGGCGTTTTGGCTTACAAGGCTTGTTAAGAAACAGCCGCGCCAGTGTCAGTCAAATTTTGGCTTTTAGCATTACCTTAGTCGCCATGGTGCTGAGTTTTACCGTGCGTACTGATTTAATCGATAACTGGCAAAAGCAACTACCCGATAACGCGCCTAATCATTTTGCGCTTAATATTTTTCCCGACCAACAAGCGGCCTTTAAACAAGAGCTGCAACAGCAACATATTAACGGCAGCCAGTTTTTTCCTGTGATTAAAGGTCGTCTGGTAGAAATTAATAACACGCCTGTGCAACAAATTGTCAGCAAAGACACGCAAGGCGACAATGCGACACATAGAGAATTAAGCCTTACCTGGACACAAGAACTGCCTGAAGAGAATAAGCTGGTTGCCGGAAATTGGTGGGCGACTCAGCAGGCCGGCCTGGTATCTATTGAGCAGAAATTGGCCGATAGCCTGAAAATAAAGCTGGGCGATAATTTGCTGTTTACCGTTGGCAGCCAACAAATTAAGGCGACGGTCACCAGCATTCGTGCGCTTAGGTGGGATACCATGAAGCCTAATTTTTATATGATTTTTTCACCGGGTACACTGGACGCCTACCCCAGTACATTTATCACCAGCTTTTATTTGCCTGAAACACAAAAAAACGTGTTAAATACACTGGTAAAAAAATATCCCGGCACCACTATTTTGGAAGTTGATTTAATTTTGCAGCAATTTAAAACCATCCTGACGCAATTGACTCAAGCCATTAATTACTTGCTTTACTTTGCCCTAATGGCTGGATTTACCGTGCTGTTTGCCGCCGTTTATGCTACCTTGGATAACCGGATTTATGAAGGCGCGTTAATGCGAACCTTAGGCGCCAATCGTTCCTTATTAAGAAAAACCCACGTCATTGAATTTGCTACGCTTGGGTTGATTTCCGGCTTATTGGCGGTTGTTATTTCCGAGGCCATTATGTATGCTTTATATACGCAAGTGATGGCTATGGAGTATCATCCCAGCTTTTATTTGTGGGCTATAATACCTCTCACAGGGGCTCTATTCGTTGGCATGGCAGGATGTTGGGGCGTCAGACAGGTGCTTAACAAATCCCCACTTCGCGTTTTAAGGGAGCTTTGAGTGTCGCAATATTCAGACTTCGTTCATTTTTACTTGATAGATTAGCAAATAATTACTTCCCCCTTTGAAAAAGGGGGATCGAGGGGGATTTATCTAATAAAATCTCCCCTAACCCCTCTTTTTCAAAGAGGGGGACTTAATAATCACATAAACTTCAACATTAATTTTCAAAGGTAATCGATATGAAAAAATTAGCAAGCAGTAGTGTTTTTATCGGCAGTATTTTGCTTACAGCATGCGCCAGCCAAGGCGGCTGGACACCAACCGTCGATTCATATAATGACCCTAATGCGTATCGCATTAACCAAGACATGGCGGAATGCAAACAACTTGCCGGTCAGGCATCCGGTGGTACCGCCACTGAGACGGCGGTAGGCGCGGGAACCGGTGCTTTACTGGGAGCCGCTGGCGGTGCCATTATAGGCGCTTTTGCTGGCAGTCCCGGCACAGGCGCGGCTATTGGCGCGGCAGCGGGTGGTTTTGGCGGCGGTGCCTATAAAGGTATGGGTGCAGAAGACAAATACAAAAGTTCTTATAACAATTGCATGAGCGGTCGCGGACACAAAGTTCTCAGATAATTTGATTTACGGCAGCAATACAGGGATGTATTGTCAAAACAATCAAACGTAAAGCCTGATTACAACACTTCGGTCGCGGTTTGTAACCCCGACCGAAACGTTTGGAGTCTTCAATAGATTTAAAAACGTGAGTAACGGGTATGCAAACCTCGCCTCGCTTTAGTGATCAAAAAAGTCGATGAGATGCGGGATATGTTGTTTTAACGCAATGTACAGGTTAAAATTTATATTACATGCACAGCTTTAGTTGTGTTTTTACGCTTGTTAGAGTGCGCTGTACAAGGTACTAAACAATAGGCAATTATACATCCCAGTTATTTTGTAATGAATAGAGGTGCCTTATGGCAACTACACCGACAATAAATTACTTGGACAATGACAAAGAATCATTAAAGGTCACATTGCCAAAAGAACTGACAGAAAAATTAAAAGCCTACGTTAATACACATACATCAATCCAGGCTTCACAAGTTGATGCGCTGACCAAAACGTCTATGCATGGCATTGCCTCGGAAGCGTTTAAAAAAACATCTGAATTAAATGCACTAAACCAAACGGCACGAGTTAATGCTTTAAGCAAAGCATCTGCTCTCAATATTGCCTTGGATGCTTTAAAAAAATCTTCTGCATTAGATGGCCTAAGCAAAATATATGCACATAGGATAGCATTGGATACCGCTAAAAAAACATCCGAATTGGCAGCGATTAGGGCATCTCAAAATACTTTGGCCGCTACTGCATCAAAAGTCCTATTCAGCTTAAATTTATATCCGACAAAGTCCTTTGAGTCCAACCTAAAAAACATTAATTACCCAATTTCTATTGAACAAGCACTTGCTAGAGATTGGCGAAATATAGGCAATGACTTATGGAAAAGCTGCCTAACATTTTCAAACGATCAACCTTCAGATAACAATGAGTGATGAAACTGATTTCTCTCAAAAAGATCATCCTGATGCCCAAGAATCTTCTAATCAGCTTCCTGAAGAAACATCAAATCGAGCAGAGAGTGCTAAACAAGAGCTGATAGAAATTCAAGAGTTATTAAATCAGTTTCCCGAAGAATTATTAGCAAGTGCCCTCGCCGAAAAAATTCAGCAGAAAGATTCGCCAATCGGATTGCTCAATGTCGTTAAAGCGGTTTCTCAGCAATTTTCAGGGCCAATACCACCCCCGCATATTTTGGGCGATTATGATAAAGTGCAGGAAGGCTTTGCATAAAGAATAATCGCTATGGCTGAAAAAGAACAAGGACACCGGCATGATATAGAATATCAAGCATTATCATCTGAAATTTCGATACAAAAGCGTGGACAAATTTTTGCATTGATTGTATCAATGATTATACTGGGTGGCAGTATGTTCCTTATTTATTCCGGCAAGGAAATATCTGGATCGGTGCTCGCTGGCTCAAGTCTTATCGGATTGGCTTACCTATTTATTACTGGTCGCAAGAGTGATGATACGATAGATAAAGAAGGGTAGTCATGTAGGTTGGGTAACAGCTTTATCGTTGCCCAACATTTTCAACGGATAAAAGTATAATATTGATACATTGCTCAGCACCATTAACATATTCCGATGTTGAAATGTCGGGCACGAAAAGATGTGCCCGACCCGGATCTACTTACCGTGCTCAGCTGTAAAGTCTTCTTAAGTCTATGAATTGTATTGATTATTTTAAGGTGGCAGTATTAGTGTCTGACATCATTGATTAGTCATGGAAAAATAGTTACTAAACATTCCGTGAAGGGAAGTTATCTTTATGCGCTTAAAGTGACATGAATTGGAACAAAACACCCCCTTTTTTCGCGCTTAAAACGTGCAGTAGCCTGGAAACGTATTAAACCAAATCGGAAAACTACCCTTTCTTGTCTGCTTCAGCGCTTTGCAGGCCTGCATTAACGTAATACAAACAAGCAATAGCGCATAATCTTGTTTACTTTGCTACGGATCGCCTATAACTTGCGACAGATCAAACTAAAGTTGCTGGGGATCGTCTGTTATCAGCTTCCGGTAGAGGGTTCATGACTGTCAGTCAGGTTATGTCTGCCGGGGATAATAGCTTCGACACGTAAGATAATACCTATACGACTTTGGATCATGCTTTCAGTGCAGGTGGTAAAGCCTGTGGGACTTACGGCAACTCTGCATCATGGTCATTCATCCCTTCTCCAACACCGATGTAGATACTATCTATCGCATAGTAGCCTTGCCCAACTCCTATGAAGATACGATCCACTATAGCGCTGGCTTAATCAGCTGGTGGATAGCCACTATCCGCTCTCGCTTTGCCTTGATAAACACTGAAGTGTCAGCTCTCTACGCATGGCTTTTCAGGCTCCGCCTTCCTAATATAGGGCTAACTAGCCCAGTTAAAAAAATTGACAATACTCGAATTTACATTAACACAAATAACGCCTATGATTAGTCGTTTTAAATCATTTAAATCCATTACTGTTTCTTAAACGAACAAAGCAGAGGTATTTATGAGAGTGCAAAAAGCCATCGTCAGTTTTACAAAAGTTAGAGACAGTGAATTAGTCAATACGGCACAGAATATCGTTAATAAAATGACAATCAATCCTTATTTCACTGATCCGCAACCCCCTTTAATAACAATTCAGGAATATATAGCCGCCTACTCTACGGCCTTGGTAAAAGCAAAAGACGGCAGTAAAGAAGACACGGCGAATAAAAATGCCTGTCGCTTAACGCTGGAGACGGCGCTTTTTAAGTTAGGCAATTATGTTAATTTGGTAGCAGAACACGATGTGGTTAAACTGGACAGCTCCGGATTTCCTGTCTCCAAACTGCCGGAGCCAATTGGTATTTTGGAAGCACCCACTTTAACTGTGCACTACGGCAACAATCCGGGTGAACTCATTATTGAAATAAGCGTCGTACCCAAAGCATCGGGTTATATTGTGCTTTACTCGACTTTACCTGCCCCTGCAGACAATAAAGAATGGTATGAAACGGTGTTTTCCGGCACGAGAGGTACCTTATCCAACTTAAAAAGCGAGACCAAACATGTTATAAAAGCGGCCGCTATTAGTTCGGAGGCCAATAAAATGGGCGTGTATAATTTTTCTGATCCTGTTGAAAAGTTGGTTCCTTAGAGTCATCCTGCAATGAGAAGATTGAAAACGAAATAAATGGTACGACCCAAAAAAGGGAGCCGGGCGGGCAATCAAGCAAATCACAAGCCTGTTTTCTGACTTTATCTGGATAATGCAATTTTGCAATGCCTGGTTCTCTTGTTTTCACTGGCGAGCAGGATGGGTAGAGCAGCGCGAAACCCATCACATAAGGAATCAATAATGATGGGTTTCGTCTATCGCCTCTACCCATCCTACGCGCTTTACAATCTATTTAATCAGTCTAAACGTACCCTGACAGACAATAATAAAACCGCTGGTTACGTCTGTTATTAAGTACGGAATTGTCGGGCACAAAAGGCAGTGCCCGACAAGACAGTAGTTTTTACAGTAGTTTTTTGGCATAAAAAAACCGGCCTAAGCCGGGTTCTCTTCGGGTTTATGATACAGGTTGACTTAATTATGCTCTAAAATCATATTAAGATAGATTACGCCGCAATCTGTTGTTCATTTTCAAACTGAACTCGCCCATAAATATAAATCAAGGGTCTATCCTCTGTTCCATTGAGCCGTTCAATACAAGCTGTGATGGAATAATGCTCTAACCAACGTGTGAAAGCAGGACTCTGAATTTTATTTACATAACCAATTATCCTTCCTAATGTTTCGATTTTTACTGCTTGTGGATCAAAACTATTATCTGGCTCTGCAATGAAATTAACTGCCATATCGACTGAAATATCATCCAAGTTGATGTTTTTTTGATAACGAAAGCCAGCTACTTCTATGTAAAACTCAAAAGGAGCATCAGTATAGTCAAAAGGATTAATTAGAGAAAAGCCATCATTAGGCAATTTTGCACCTGTGTGGCCCAACAACGCAAAATCAGGAATATCAACATCAGGAGCCAGTCTCCATTGCTCAAGATATTTATTGAAATCACCACGTTTTCTCGGCGGAATACGAGACAAGAATGTCTCCAGAACACCCACGTTATAATCCTGATCTAGTTTGGGAAAAGCTGGATAGCAAACAAACCCTTCCTCGCGAGCTTTAGTAAAATCAGTTGTATTTTCTAAATAATGAAACTTATAACTATTATTTTCCATGCACAACTCTCCGACTACAAGTCGGGTTCGAGGTTTACCTTCTGGTGGCTGCCAGACTAATAGTAATCGACTCGGTTGGTTGGCATGCTGAATAAGGTTCATTGTAATAGGATAATCTGTTTTTTAATGGTCAAATACCTGGATTCAACCAAGTCGCAAATAAATTTAGCACGCGTCTCAGACAAAGGAACTGAGACTGGGTATAGTATACAATCATTTATGATAGATCGTAATTGTTCAATTTTCAATAAATTAAGTTTGTCTTTTATTCGATCTTTTAATAGAGGGTACTTTTTTACTAACCGAAGCAACATATCCCCATGTTGGCACCGATCATCATCATTTAATTGCCAGCGAATATGGTGTTTGCCTTTTTTTATATAGACATTCATTCTATCTGACATTAAAAAACCGGACATTTTCGACTCTAGGATCTCATACCCTAAACTCGTACCATTATCAAAAACGGGTGACATTCTGACATTATCATTTTGAACTTGGTTCCATAGTAATTCCCAATTATCCTGATGGCGGTCAGTATTGCCAATAATAGCGTCAAACAACAACATGTCACACCAAAAAATCAGCCAACTTTCCTCAAAACATTTATCCAAAGTAGTTAAGTAATCCGCTACCGCTATAAAATTATGATCTTTGCCTTTTTTGCGGTCATACTCTGGCATTAAGGATACCATAATATCCCCACCAGGGACTCGCCTCTCTTCTGGCTGATCAGGATAATTCAAAAACCACTCAATTAAGGCGCCGCAGACATTATTTGAATTATTGTATGCAACAAATGCAGGCGGAACAGGAATATTCATTAGACAACCAATGCGGTAGGCAATAATTTCCGCCCAGTACTGGTCAGGATAGCACCTAGACCTATGTTGAAAAGATTGTTTGAACAAATATCGATGGTTAGGGATCAAAAAATTATATTCAGACTGTGCCGGACTAATTAAGAGAGACTTATCTCGCGCTCCTTGTGGATAAATTTCAAATTCATCATCGCCTTTCCAGTCAGAAACATTGATCGGTTGATTGAACGGCTGATCAACCCATTGACCTTCACGCCTCAAACTCTTTTCGGAAATCTGGTGTGGCGCATGTTCGTTGTGCTTTGCATGGGCGGATGTTTGACGCTTCATGCCCG
>CAIUYS010000443.1 GCA_903903365.1 uncultured Methylococcaceae bacterium | reverse complement strand
GGTTAACTTTAATCAAGCCTTGATCAGACGGTATTCTTTGCAGAACCACAAGCTCTGATTTAGTCTCGTGCAACTCACTCATTATTGTCTTCCTCTCAAACCAGGCACCCAAAAACAGCCCGCTCGAACATTGTTATTATTATAGGTACTTTCTTTGTGGCTAATTATACAAGTTAAACAACATTTGTCCTGTGTTTTTATTAACCCGCTTAACGCAAACGTTTAGCAGCGGCTATACGCATTCTTAACGCGTTTAATTTAATAAAACCCTCGGCATCTTTTTGATTATAAGCACCACCATCATCTTCAAACGTGGCAATACTTTCATCAAACAGACTGTCGGTTTCAGAGGCTCTGCCCACAACAATCACATTGCCTTTATACAACTTAAGCCGGACTTTACCGTTCACGGACTCTTGTGAAGAATCAATCATGGTTTGCAACATTTCGCGCTCAGGGCTCCACCAATAACCGTTATAAATCAAAGAGGCATACCGTGGCATTAACTCATCCTTCAAATGCGCCACTTCCCTGTCCAAGGTTAATGACTCAATCGCACGATGGCCTTTTAGCATAACCGTACCGGCAGGCGTCTCGTAACAGCCGCGTGATTTCATGCCGACATAGCGATTTTCAACAATATCCAAACGACCGATACCATTATCACCTGCAATCTTGTTTAATTTTTCCAAAACCGTTGCTGGCGAACAAGGCACGTCATCAATCGCAACAATATCGCCTTGTTGATACGTTAATTCTATATAAGTCGCTTGATCGGGTGCTGCTTCCGGTGAAACTGTCCAGCGCCACATGTCTTCTTCAGGCTCCGCCCACGGATCTTCAAGAATACGACCTTCATAAGAGATATGCAGTAAATTGGCATCCATTGAATAAGGCGAGGTTTTGCCTTTTTTCTGTTCTACAGCAATACCATGCTTTTCAGCATAAGCCAGCAGACTTTGCCTGGAGTTTAAATCCCATTCACGCCACGGCGCAATAACCTGTATATCAGGACGTAAAGCGTAAGCACCCAACTCAAAACGCACCTGATCATTACCTTTGCCGGTCGCACCATGAGAAATGGCTGTAGCGCCCGTTTCGTTGGCTATTTCAATCAAACGTTTGGCAATTAAAGGACGGGCAATTGAAGTACCCAGCAAATATTCACCTTCATAAACCGTATTGGCACGAAACATCGGAAAAACATAATCACGCGCAAACTCTTCACGTAAATCTTCAATAAAAATATCTTTTATACCAGCGGCTTTGGCTTTTGCACGCGCCGGTTCAACTTCTTCGCCCTGTCCTAAATCCGCTGTAAAAGTAACCACCTCACACGCATAAACATCCTGTAACCATTTAAGAATAACGGAAGTATCCAAACCTCCAGAATAAGCCAATACAACTTTATTGATTTTTGACATAACGCCTTAGTGCCCTGAGTTAAAAATGTTGTAAATTATACCCGAAAACAGCCCGTCGACAGTAGCGATCGATAACTCTTTTGCAAACATTGACACTGTGCAGGAATCAGCGCGATACTTTTGAATTACATTTCACGAAAAATCAGAAGGTCATTTTGATCTTGCTACCAGGTTCTAAAATTGCCGGTATCCAAATGGACAAAATTATTTCGTGGATAGTAACCCACACCACCTTGCGCCATAGACAACG
>CAIUYS010000442.1 GCA_903903365.1 uncultured Methylococcaceae bacterium | reverse complement strand
CTCATCAAAATACTTCGCAATACCTAAAACATGAGGCGTAATAACGATTAACCTGATAATTGGTACAAATGGTTTATTTCTTAAAACGCTATAGCCTATAGTGCCTCTTGCGGAAATTGTTACACTTTGGTTGTTTATTGTCGCTTCACTTGTATAACCGTACAACCCGCCATTGCTGATTCCGTTAGAATAAATTGGAATAGGGCAGCTTTCTGTTTTTTCAAAAGAATAAATGCTTGGTCTGTCGCCTCCAGCTTTTATTTTTGCGACCGCTCCAATTTTCTTAACCTCCCACCCATCAGGAATAGCTCTTTTCAAGTCCTCATTCCAAACCATTTTACCGCCACTGGTTTTGTATGGTTTTCCGTTTTTATCTGGCCTGCACTGAGCGTTTGTGCTGAGCGAAGTCGAAGCAAAGTCGAAGGGAAAATCAAACTGCACAAACCAATGATCATAAAGCATTTTCGCCATCGCTTCCAACTCGGTATTGATACGGTTATTGAGTTCTTTTTTGGAATCCAAGACCGAAAGGACTGAGGAGATTTTTTGTTGTGAAGATAAATCAAGCTTAGCAATGCTTATGTCATTCAAAAGAGGCATTGTTAAAAATTTAGTTTGAGAGCCTTGTGCTTTTTCTTTTAAACGCTTCAACTCTAATTTTAAGGAATAAAAGATGTAATCTAAATCAAAACCAGGCTTGGCAGTTAAAATATAAGTTCTTTGATAAGCATCAAATTTGCCATCAAAACGATTGATGTGAAAATTACCAGCCGCATTATTTCCAGCTATTAATATTACGGAATCATCAAACGAATAAGAGTCAATTGTCAGAGGTTCTGGTGCACAAGTATAAAATGGATATTCGCCTCCCAAAACAAATTGATTTGCATCTAATTTCCCTGTTTTAATATTACATATATTTCCAATTTTAAATTTCTCACTCATACTTTAACCACACTAAATGCTATTTTCCAATCCACCCATGCAAAACCCGTAGGGGCAATCCCTTGCGGTTGCCCCGAATCCCTTGCGGTTTTCACAACGTCCTGATGATTGCATCCAAAAGGGCGGGGGTGAACCCCGCCCCTACGATAGTCGGTTATTTTATTCATACTTCAACCCGGCCAACTGTGTTTTTATTTCCGTTTCAAGCCGGGCAGATTCTTTAAACAGCGTGTCCAGGTTATTCGTAAAACCGGCCATTTTAGCGGTAAACTCTTCTGGCGTTATGTCGGTATATTCGATTTTTACATCAAAATATTGACCGGCGCTAAAAGAGCAATTTTTGGCTTGTATGTCTTCATAAGAAACCACGACAGTAAAATCGTCTACCGCTTCGTGGCGGTTAAAGGTGTTAATGATCAATTGTTCTTCTTCGGGTGACAGTAACGTTTTTTGGTTCTTGCCGTCTTTGACTTTGGTGCCTAATTTGGAGGCATCCATTAACACGATGTCGCCTTTGGTATTGGTTTTGTCGATAAACAAAATGGACACGTTGGTGCCGGTGGTCGCAAAGATATTGCTGGGCATGGACACCACGCCGCGCAGCATTCTGGAGTCAACCAGCTTTTCACGGATTTTCTTTTCAATGCCGCTTTGTGCGGTAATAAAACCGGTGGGTACGACGATGGCGGCTTTACCGGTCGCCGATAAAGACACGATGATATGCTGGATAAACAGCAGATAAATGGACATCTTGTCTTTATCTTTATTGGGCACGTTGGGAATGCCGGCAAAAAAGCGTTCATGATTTTGTTTACTGTCCAAATCCGCGACATAATCGCTAAAATCCAGCTTGAACGGTGGATTGGAGACAATGTAATCAAAGGTCATCAGCTGATCGCCCACTTTGTGGTAGGGCAAAAGCATCGTGTTTCCTTGAATGATGTTTTGTATGGAATGCACCAGATTATTTAAAATCAAATTCAGGCGCAACATACTGCTGGATTTTTGGGAAATATCCTGAGAATAAATCGTACAACTGTCTACGCCTATAACGTGCGCCAAAGTCATCAGCAACATCCCAGAACCCGCTGCACAATCGTAACAGGTGACGTTACTGACCGGCGTGGGCACCAAGATGGACGCCATAATAATGGACACGGCATGGGGACTAAAATACTCGGCATATTTACCGCCGCCGTCTTTGTTGTAATCTTTAATCAGGTATTCAAAAATGGTCGCGAAGAAATCAAATTTTTGGCTAAAGATTTTCTCAAAGCTAAAGTTCACCAGTTGGTTGATAATGGCTTTACAGAAGTTATCGCGTTTTGAGCTATCGGTGATGTAATTGCTTAGTTCATTATCAAACAAAGTAATCTTGGCGCCGCTGTCGGTTTTAACCGAGAAAATATCGTTGTTAAAAATCGCGATATCGCGCAAGGTGTCATCAAACAACTTGGCAAAATTATCGGTATCTTGTTGGTTAAACAGAGTGGATAAATAATGCTCGCGTTTTAACTTGGCGCTGTCGGGACTCATGCGCATCAGTAGCAATTGGTATTGCGCGTCTGAATAACCGGCAATTTCTTGTTCCCAGTTAGCGGCATTTTTTAGTTTGGGGTCTATTAATTTAATTTCATGGACAAACTTGTCATTCATGAATTTATACAAAAACACTTGGGTGATAATTTTAAATTCATTACCGTCATTGCCCAAGCCATAAGACGTACAAACCCCCTTGAGGTTGTCAATCAGTGCTTTTGTTTGTGCTGAAAAGTCTTGCGTTACCATTTAATGATTGCCTTGATGTACATCTACTAGTTTCTAGTTCCCAAGCTCCAGAGACTGTGAAAGTATCCAAAGTCCAGATGGATTATAAACCGTACTCGGTAGCATTTTTTGGTAAATACGGGGAATGGTCGTTAATTTT
>CAIUYS010000441.1 GCA_903903365.1 uncultured Methylococcaceae bacterium | reverse complement strand
TTCCTGCGCCAAGGCGAACGTTTCCTCACTCACCAAAGCTGGAACCGGACAACAATCCATTCCTCGCGTGGCTGTCCTTCGTGTCTTCGTGGTGATAATTTTTTATACACGCCAAACACTTAACCTCGTTTAAAAATCATTAAGGTAATGTCATCCTTAAAAGTTTCGCTTTGGCAAAACTGTTTTAGATGAGCCAGCAATGCTTCAATGATTTTTTCCGGGGAATAGTGGGCATAGCGAATTAAAAGTTCACTAACGCGTTCTATGCCAAAAAAGTCACCGGCCGGATTTTCTGCTTCCGTTAAGCCGTCGGTATAAAGAAGCAATAAATCGCCTTTGCACAGGGTGAGGGTTTTTTCCTCAAAAATAATATTTTTGCGTATGCCCAGTATCATGCCGTCAGCATCCAACTGCCGGCATTCACTTTGAAAAGGGCTCAATAATAAGGGCGGTGGATGCCCCGCATTGGCAAAGCTTAACTGCTGGGTGGTTATATCATATTGCAAATAAAACAAGGTGATAAAGTAGTCTGAATTATTCAAATCCTCAAACAAAAAACTATTCAGTGCAGCAACGGCTTCAGAAGGCTTGCTTAACCGATTTACTTGTGAGCGAAGAGCACTACGGGCTTCAACCATAAACAGAGCGGGGCCGATAGAATGGCCTGACACATCGGCAATAACCATATCCAGACAGCTTTCATTTCGATAAAAATAATCAAAATAATCACCGCCAACCTGATCCGCCGGCAAGCAATAACCGGTGACTTCAAAATGCTCGGATATAATGGGTGCAGAGGGTGACAAGGTGGCTTGAATGCGCTGGGCGATCTTAATTTCACTCTGGGCGATTGCCAGATTAACCTCGGCCTGCCGAATTTTTTGCTCATTTGCTTTTCGGGTCGTAATTTCGTGTATAAATATACTAAATAGATAAGCGTTGCCCAGCTTTAAAGCGGCAATACTGAGTTCAACCGGAAACTCGGAACCATCCCTGCGAATGGCGACTCGCTCAACCAATTCATTTAACTGGAAACCAATGCCGGTATTCAGAAACAGCTTTAAGGCTTGGCGGTGAGCATCACGAAACCGTTGCGGAACCACTAAATTTTCAAGCCGCTCACCGATAGCTTCGCTACGCAACCAGCCGAACATTTTTTCAGCCTGATAATTCCAGTCAGTAATAAATCCGTAGGAGTCCATAATCACGATAGCACTTAAAGAACTTTCAATAATAAGTCGGGTGCGTTTTTCGCTTTCTATCAGGGCATCCTCAAAATGCTTTCTGGCGGTAATGTCTCGGTCAACGCCACGCCATTTCAGTAACTTCCCATCAGCGTTAATGATAGGTAATCCGGTTGATTCGGTAAAGACAGGGTGGCCATCTCTATGCCGATAGTGGTTAGTCAAGGCATAAAACGGCTGGTGACTCGCTGAATAAGATTGCTGCTCTGCTTGATCTTGGGGCGTTAAAAATTCAGTATAATGTTTGCCAATAACTTCCGTCTGGCTAAAACCAAGAATTTGGTTAACGGCGGTACTGCTGTAGATATAGTAACCCTGAGGGTCTTGCTCCCATAACCATTCGCCGGTCATGTCTGCCATTTGCCGGAAACGTTCTTCGCTTTCTCTTAGTGCCGATTCAACTTCCTGACACTGGAGCTTATTTGCTTCAACTTCCACGGCCATAATTAACGGATTATTTAATTAACGGGGGTGAAATGGTTAATGACGATAAAGAGCCAAAACCTGTTTTACATAATTTTGGGTTTCAGGATAGGGAGGAATGGAATTATTGTAGCGTATGACTGCATTTTCACCGGCATTGTAGGCAGCTACAGCAAGATCCAGATTTGGATTAAACAGGGTAATTAAATGTTTTAAATAGCGCGTGCCACCCTCAATATTCTGGTCTGGATCATTGCGGTCAGTCACACCAAAACGCTTTGCTGTCTCAGGCATTAACTGCATTAAACCCACCGCCCCCTTGGGTGATTGTGCACTTGAGTTATAAGCGGATTCTGTTTGAATAACGGCATGAACCAATTTGGCATCGACCTGATGCCGATAGGCGGTCTGTTCAATGAGATCGGTATATCTTTTTTTATTGGTACCCGACAATTCAGGCACTTTTATCGTGTTATTGGTTGGCAAATAGCTGCTGCGTGGCGTTGACTTTATTATGCGCTTGTACAGACTACTTCTAGGTTTATCCGTATAGTACACACGACCGACGTTATCGGTATACTTATAAATATCAGCAAGCACCTCATTTGAGATGCATAACGTTAATAAAATAACGGCAATCCTTATCATTGTTTACCTGCCC
>CAIUYS010000440.1 GCA_903903365.1 uncultured Methylococcaceae bacterium | reverse complement strand
GCAGCGCCGGTAAACTCTGGATAACTGGCGGCAGACACCGGAATTTCTTTAAGTACGCGAGCTTTAAGTTCCTGCATAAACGCATCCATGTCTCTGTCAATGACATTGCAAGTAACCGCTTGTCGTCGTTGTGAGCCCTGATGCAGAATGTTATAGCGACTGGCCGTATGCCGAATTTCGGCGACTTGTTCCAGCTTGATTAACGTGCCATCCTGGGTTCTGA
The DNA here is from genome assembly GCA_903903365.1 of uncultured Methylococcaceae bacterium. Taxonomy (GTDB): domain Bacteria; phylum Pseudomonadota; class Gammaproteobacteria; order Methylococcales; family Methylomonadaceae; genus Methylobacter_C. Next base: position 3,412 of record CAIUYS010000440.1, on the reverse strand, counting down.
CAGGCAGATGGGCAAGCGATTCCGGCTCTTGCCTTAGCTCTGGTGCCAAGGCCACTGCAATATTGACGATTTTTTTACCCTGAACCTGCTTGCCTACAATTCGGGTTTCGTAAGCCGTTTGCAAGGTATTAACAATCTCGGCGGGCAGGATGCCCCAAAAATTAAGCTGCTCCAAATTCAAGTCCACTTGCAATAACGGCGTGGCAGGCGGTGACCGTAACTGCACATCCATCGCACCAGGAATATCGCGCATAATTCGGGCGAGTGTTTGGGCTTGGGTATCAAGTACATTCAAGTCATTGCCGTAAAGATTAACCACCACGGGTGCCGTGTAGCCGGAAATCGTTTCATCGATCCGTTCCGTTAAAAAGGTATTGGCTTCAAAACCAATACCGGGAAAATGTGTCAGAATTTCACGTAACTTGTTCAGAATTTTTTGTTGCCCGTCACCAGACAAAGGCTCAAGACGAACCTCATATTCACTGTAATGACTGCCGTAAGTGTCAGCGCCTCGTTCTGCACGTCCCGCCCATTGTGATACGGATTGTACGCCCGGAATGGTCATAAATTGTTCAGTCAGTTTACTGCCGATTCTTACCGATTCTTGTAGAGATGTACCCGGAATACTGGTGGTGTGAACGATATAATGACCTTCACGCAGTTCGGGCAAAAATTTGCTACTGAGATTAAAAAAGGCCAATACACCTGCCAAACAGACAACAATACTGACCAAGATTAGCCCGTTAAAATGCCTAAAAACAAAACCCAACACGCTTTTATAAAGCGGTTTGATGCGTTTTATCAGCGGTGGATCTTGGCTATCACTTAACGTACTACCCAGCAAGGCATAACACAGCGCTGGCGTTAACGTCAACGCAACCAGCAAAGACACTAAAATTGCCAGAATATACGAATAACCCAGCGGTGCAAACAAGCGTCCTGCCACACCGTTTAAGGTTAACAGCGGCACAAAAACCAGGGCGACAATAAAACTGGCGTAAACCACCGAGCTTCGTACTTCCAGCGAAGCGGTGTAAACAACGGTTGCGACGGGTAACGGTTGCGCCTGTAGTCGGTTTTCACGCAAGCGCCGGAATATATTTTCAGTATCAATAATGGCATCATCAACCACCTCACCCAAGGCAATAGCCAAGCCGCCCAGCACCATAATATTTAGATTAACCCCCGTTTCCAGCAAAACAATGACCGCACCAATTAACGAAACGGGAATAGCCAACGCCGAAATAAAAGCCGTGCGAACGTTAAACAAAAACAGGTACAAAATAATCAGCACAAACAAACCGCCAATCAGTAAATGTCCGGATAAATTGGCAATCGACCGTTCTATATAGTCAGCAGGACGAAATAAATGCTCATAAAAGGTAATAGCCTCATTTTTAAAAACCGGTTCAAATTCTTTCAAAACCTGCTCAACCTGCTTCGACACCGTTAAGGTATTGGCACCGTATTGCCCTATCACCATCATAACAATACCCGGTTTGCCGCCAATTTGTGCCGCACCGATCGGCGGTTCGGGGGCATAACGGATGGTCGTCACTTCACCCAAAGTAATATTGCGCCCCTGATCACGCTTAACAATAATGTTTGCAAATTGTTCAGGTGTAATCGGCTGCCCCGTCACTTGCAGTGTAATACGCTGATTTTTGTTTTCTATAAAACCGCCGCCCTGAATGGTTCCCGCTTGCGAGGCCGCTTGAATAATATCCTCCAGCGCCAGATTAAAACGATGCAACTGCACCGGATCAACCTGAATTTGCAGTTGCGTAATCTCGCCGCCAAACACATTAACATCGGCAACGCCCGGAACCGCCAACAAGCGCGGCATCAGTGTCCAGTCAACCAAACTGCGCAGCGCCATTAAATCTTTGGACTCCGAGCGTAAACCAACGGTTAACACCGTCGCAGAAGACGACGACAACGGTATCGCCACCGGCACAATACCCAGTGGCAGATGTGCCGGCAAACCCGCCAATCGCTCGCTAATCAATTGACGATTACGGTAAACATCACTTTTTTCGACAAACGTCGCCGTAACAATTGATAATCCCTGAATGGATTCAGAACGCACCGACTCTAACCCCACCAAGCCACTGATCGACATTTCGATTTGACGGGTTACCAAAACCTCAACCTGTTCGGCAGACAGTCCGGGCGATTCACTTTGAATAATCACCCGCTTGGGGGCAAATTCAGGAAAAATATCCAGACCCGCCGTGGTAAATCGATAACTGCCATAAAGTAAAATCAAAACAGCAAGGGCAATAACAATGCCGTAAAAACGGATGGAAAAGCGGACAAGGTGGCTTAGCATTACTGGGTTTTGAATTTGGGGATTGATGTAAAAGGGGGTGATGATAGCAGGTAATCACAAATGCACTGAATTCCAAGCTCCAGCTTCAGTGCAACAATAGTCAGTCATTTAAATTTTCATTAACTATTCTGCCGCCTCTCCAGCCATTGCTAATATCTGGTCTAAAAAGTGATCGCTAACGAAAATATCAGAACAACGTAATCGGCTCAATAACGGCTTAATTGAGGCAATTAAGCCTTTCTTTTTAGCTAAAAGCAAAACACCCATGCTCCCCATCACTTCAAGATTATTGAGATAGGCAACTTTTTTGGCTCTCGCATCATCAATTAACAACAAATCAGCAGAAAGGTGTTTATAAAGATTAATAGCCGCTAGTTCACCCTTACCCAGCCCATTCGATTTTTCAATGTCAATTGATGTTGGGGCACTACAAACTTTTCCTGCCAAGTAGGCTTTCAAGGCTTGGGATTCTGCTTTATTGGCAATGCAAACCTCATCATAAACTGCTTGTGGGACTTTAACTTCAACGAATAACGCATCCAGCAATAACAGACTATCGCATACAGACAAAGCTACCAGTGCAGAGCTATCCGCAATAACGATCATGTGTGCCGGTGTTGAAAACGCGATACATCAGCTTCTATGGATTCTACTGGAGTATTAATTGCGCTGATCTGATGTTGTTTGCATGCCAGGAAAAAATCGTAAATATCTACTCCAGCAAATTCACAAGCAGCGCCTCGCGACAATTGACCTGATTGAAACATCAGCAATGCTGAATACAGCTTAATCTGCCGGGCAATTTGGCTTTGATTCTGACCACGGATATATTGATCGGGTATTTCTAAGGTAAGCTGCATAGTGTTAGCCTTGAATTATGATCTTGACGTTTGATTCTACCGCAAAAAAGAAGATGGATACACAGCAATGTTGAGCCGAAGCCGGATGGTATAAACACTGCCTGACGCTTTCTCACGGTAAGTATTCACCTCCCCCTTTGAAAAAGGGGGAGAGCAATGCGAGGGGCAGAGGGGGATTTATCTAATAAAATCTCCCCTAACCCCTCTTTTTCAAAGAGGG
>CAIUYS010000439.1 GCA_903903365.1 uncultured Methylococcaceae bacterium | reverse complement strand
TCAAATTTAAAGATTACCCGCCAATTGGCTTGAACAGTAACTGCCCAGAAACCGGCTCGATTGCCTTTCAGGGTATGAAGTCGCAAGGCGGGTGAATCAATATCACTGATCGCCTTGGCATCATGAAGAACCGCCAGTATCAAGCGCAGCCGCTTGGCATGAATGACCTGAATACCCGATTGATTACCCAAGGTAAAGAATTTTTCCAAGCCTTTATGCGTGAAACTTTTAATCATAGATTAATTGTAACCTGAACGGTTACATCCGGCAATTAGAAGATTGAAACCGAAAAAAACTATACGACAAAAAAAGGGGGCTTGCAATTAAGCAAATTACAAACATACTTCCTGGATTTATCTGGGTAATGCATCTTTACAAGACCTGACCCCCTTGTTTGCTCATGTATTCAATCCGTATCACAGGCTGTAGGCAGGCAGATTAACCACGCCGAAGTCGCCAATATTGAGGGCAGAATCCGCAAGACCCAGCACAACTTGTGGCAAGCCGACCGACGAACCCAGTCCGGGCTGAAGCGTGATTGGGCTTACAACCTCGTTACTCGTGTTTTGAAAGTTATTGAAGCCTTCAAACGTTTCAGTCTGGGTTGCAAATCCCGACCGGCATTAGAGATGGGTAGAGCAGCGCGAAACCCATCGCATAAGGAATCAATTATGATGGGTTTCGGCTATCGCCTCTACCATCCTACGCGACGATCCACTTATTATCGTTTACGAAAATCTCAAAAGTAAAAGTCTTTAATGCGGTTTTTTATATTTGATTGGCTATTTATAAAGAAACAAAATAGACTCTTAATACCGCTAGGCTACATAACTGGCTGAAAATGGAGTGACTGTGGTTTGTGTTGCTTGGTTTTTAGTACCATGACACGTCTAATACTTATGATCCAAGCGGCACTTACACACTGACTACAGCAGACTTTAATGCCACCACTGGCACAATGACCTGGTGGGGCGCACAAGCTTGGGCCAACAACTTAACGTTGGGTGGTGTTACGGGTTGGAGCCTGCCCACCACTGTTCCTGCTGTTTCTGGTTATAACCAAGCCGGTAGCCAAATGGGTGATGTGTTTTACAACCAATTAGGTGGTGTAGCAGGTAGCAGTATTGCAACAACCCACAATGGCAACTATGATCTATTTGCTAAAGTCCAGAGCTATGTGTACTGGTCGGGTAGTGAGTCGGCGAATCCATACAACGCGTATGACTTCGATACCAACGATGGCTACCAGCACGTCTACTATAAGCAAGGCCAGCTCTGCGCATGGGCTGTTCACTCGGGCGATGTTGCCGCCGTTCCGGTACCTGGTGCGTTTTGGCTCTTCGGTAGTGCAATGGTCGGGTTAATGGGCTTAAAGCGGCGCGGTAGCATCGGGTGATTTGATGCTTCGCGTCATTGGGTGCTTTTGATGCGGTGTGGGGAGCTTTAGCCCCTGCAATTTTAAAAAACGCCCCATGCCTATGATTGGTAGGGGCAGAAGATTTTCTGCCCGTACAAATAACAGTGTTTTAAAATCGCGCGTTACGAACATTTACCCATCTACCGTGATGCCTTGAATCTGGCGGTGCATTTTGAAAAAATGGTCGCCAATTTTTACGCCGGGCTTCCTGCCCTACGCTCTTCGGGTCGCGCTTTGCGCGTTCAAAATCGTTCCTGAAGATTTTGTGCCGCTATCACAAATATACCTTGGGTAGCGAGTTACGCAATGCCAGTCGGTATGCGGTCAAAATGGTGATTCATGCCAACAATAAGCCAGAGAATGATAGTGTCAGATATTGCAAAATCATATTTTATGTTTTAAAGAAAGACCTGTTCTTTGGTCTCTTAAACGTGCCGTTATGTAAATCATGGCTGGTAATGCGATAATAGTGGCATAACCAACTTAAGAGGACGCCTTATGAAATTTAACCCTTGTATTGATAAATGTACTTATGAAGGCACTCATTGCCAAGGTTGTGGTCGTTCATTTGAAGAAATAGCTGGCACCAAAAAATTGGTAATGTCGATTGTCGATTTTATACAAGACCAAGATTATGAGAATAGTGAAGAATTCGTCAGTGCGATTAGTAAAAGCGTACTTAAAAAATTGAAAAATTCGGCGTAAAGTCACATAAAAAACTCAGATGAGTGGTAGGGTGCGCATCGCGCACCTAAACTCTCACTTTACTGGAATTGTAGTGGTGCGCGGTGCGCACCCTACCATTTGCGTATCAGCATCCATGCCGGTCTGGACAGTCGTTTTTTGCCAATCAGGTAGAAATGGGGTGAGGGTATTATTTCTTTCTGAGATTTTTGAGTGGTAGGGTGCGCATCGCGCACCTTACAACTTAGTTTCCGGCGGATAATATTGCCGCTTCAAGGAAGATATTGAATGATAGAGTGGCTATAGGGGCTTTCATTCTCGCATTAAAATATAATAATTAAAGACCAGATCTCATTGTTTTGCAGTTGATTTTTTTATTGCCAGTAAAGCGGGGACACTCTACAATTAAACGATTAAATACTTCTTGATTAATTAATTCCCATGCGCCACGCCATTGATCCAAAAATAGATTGTGTCTTTAAAGCCCTGTTGGGTTCAGAAGAAAACCGTAATCTATTAATTCACTTTTTGAATGCATTTTTGGCGCAAGACCTTATCGAACCCTTGGTGTGGGTTGAAATCTTGAACCCTTACAATGATAAAGAATTTCTCAGTGACAAGCTTAGTATTGTTGATGTTAAAGCTAGGGACAGCCATGATAGGCTGTATCAAATTGAAATTCAACTGACCAGTTACGGTCATCTGCCTGCCCGTATTATTTACAACTGGGCTGACATCTACAGTCAACAACTTAAAAGTGGTCAAGACTATCTTGAACTCAAACCGACTTACTCGATTTGGCTGCTGGCAGAAAACCTGATCAGCGCTGATAACGAGACCGTGCATCATTACAAAATGCGTGATGAGCAAGGCAACACCTTGACGCAACATGGCCGTATTTGGCTGCTGGAACTAAAAAAGTTTAAGGCAAGCCACATTGAAACTGAAGATCAGCGTTGGTTAAAATTCTTTAGAGAAGGCGAGAAACTCAACGATGAAGCTTTGCCAGACTGGATGATTACCCGGGAGATGAAACAAGCCATGAGCACTTTAAGTACCTTTTCAGAAAAAGATCAGCACTATTATCAATACCAAGCCCGACAAGAATACTTGCGTGAGCAACGCACGATTCAGCATGAATTGGAGCAGGCGAGGAGAGCGCTATTACAAGCGAACCAGCGTGAAGAAGCTGCGAAAAAGCGTGAAGAAGTTGCGAAAAAGCGTGAAGAATTAGCCTTGCAAGAAAAGCAAGCGGCGCAAAACCGCGAAGAATTGGCTCTGCAAGAAAAGCAAGCAGTACAACAACGGGAAGAACTTGCAATAGCTGAAATTGAGCACTTAAAAGCCCTGCTGGCCCAAAAAGAATAGTGTTTTTATTTTATTCAGGCTACATTTTAGTATCAAAAAATGCTTTTCTTCGTGCTCTTCGTGGTGAAATTTTTTCTTTTGCCTTTCATGCGTATCGCGCACCTAAAATCTCACCCTACGCTAAACAGTAATATTGCGAAATTTGGGGTATTATTTTTTCCTGAGATTTTTGAGTATCTCTTCCAGTGGCACCAGGTTCATGGTCATTCTAAATAAAACATCATTGTTCTGTAACAAGCCATAACAATGATAGGTTCTTAGCATAATATTGGTTTGGTTTAAGGTGTTCTCGCTGGATTCAGGCAGTTGCTTGACTAAAATATGCAGCTTGTCATTATTTTTAAGTTGGCTTACATGCTGTCGGTCTACTGAAATTTCATGAGATGTGTAAACCATCGGGTTAAGTTTAAAATCATGATTTTCTAATTGCGCTTTTTCCAGTAAGGCGCCAGAGCTCAAGCTGCAAGGAAATATTTCCGGATAGTGCGCAACATGCGTTAACTCATCAAAATAATCGGACTGCTCGGCTAAAGACCCCGATAGAAAGTTTTTAACAGAACCGTTATTCATAAACTTCCGTTTAAGGAAATAACCGGTGTCGGGAATCATCGTGCGGTCAGGGATGCTGTTAAGGTCGGGTAGTTTGTTAAAGGTTGTCTCGGCTAAAAATAGCGGTACTTGTGTTTCTTTTTTAAACCCCAGTAATACCGTTTTGCCATCGGATTTCATGGCAATACGATTGCCCAGCGTCAGGTTGGGAATGGTTTTAATGAGGGTTTTTTTAATATCCAAATAAACAGGCGTCCGGGGTCTGACAGCGTTAACAAACGTAATTTGGTAATTACTGAAGCGCAGATTGTTTTCGGCGATAATCCGGTTTTCATGATGCGCTTCCCGATACAGGCGCATTTGGTACTCAATGAGTGTATTGAGTTGATAGCCCAGAACAATAGGGCCTCTAAACGGATTATGAGTGACTTGTAACCATTTATGTTTGTCATGAAACAAATTAAAGTCATCTGTGGCATTGCGAGCCACCTCAATATGAATCTGGTCAAAAGTGAATGGTTGATCTATCATTTTTTTCGCTGGGAAGAGTGTGATTTCTATTTAAGTGTTTAGGGTCACCCATTAACCAGTTGTTGTCAATAAAGCCGATAAAATTCCGGCAAATCAGATTGCAATGCAGTGATCTTAATGTCGCGCTAATTAATTAAACTGTGTTATTTAACACAATAAATCGACTTAAAATGTGTTAAATAACATTGTTTAATAAAAAACTCCTCAAAATATGAGATTCTCAACCATTTTTTCTCCCGTTTTAGTTTCGGTATGCCGTTAATTCCACGAAAAAGAGTTAATCTGATAACGGATTAATGCCGTCAATTAATTAAACTAGGTTATTTAGCACAATAAATCGACTAAAGTGTGTCATATAACATAGTTTAATAAAAAACTCGTCTCTATTTAAAGCGCAAAGCCAGTGTTTACAAGGTCTTGGTTACTTGGTATATAATATGCTAATAATTATATACGGAATATTTCTCTCAAACATAACCTGACTACACTTGCGATGTTGACCCCACTCTTTGTTAACGAACAAAAAAAACAGTTTTTTTTATTCGTTATTATTTCATCCATTCTTTCGTTATTGCCATTGCAAAATGTGTTGGCAACCACGTCGTTCGCACGACAAACCGGTGAGCCTTGCACCGCCTGTCACATGCAGGCTTATGGGCCCTGGTTAACTCAATACGGCCAAAAGTTTAAGCTTGATGGATATGTTGCCGGTCATGCCAATAAATTACCTGACGTAATAAACCCGTTAGCCGTCCAAATAATAGGATCGGTGACTAATACACAACAGAACAATGATGGCGATCCGTATTACAGTAATACGTCCGGACATTCAAATTCCAACAATAATGTGCTGGCTGACTGGGCGGCTGTGTATTACACCGGTCGGATTACCGATAAAATCGGCAGCTATCTTCAGTTGAACATCAATCCGCAAGCGGGACGTTCGGTCAGTCTTGCCATGGCGGATATACGGGTTGCCGACCACGCAACCTTCAGAGGCAACGCTATTACTTATGGGCTTACCGTAAACAATGCACCGACCATATCTGATTTTTGGATGACGACGCCGGCGTGGATGTACCCTTACACATCATCTTCCGTGACTGTAAAACCAGCAGCCCAACCCTGGCTACAATCGTTGATGGCGGGTGCCAATACGGCAGGTGCAACCGCTTATACAATGATCAATAATCATCTTTATCTGGAAGCGGGTGGCTACACGTCGCAGTCGCAAAATATGGCTCAGGGCTTGGGTGTGTGGAATGAGGGCTCTCAAGGATCGGGGCCGCAAGCAGGGCTTATCGATGGTGGCGCTCCTTATTGGCGGCTGTTTCTACAACACAGTATGGGGCCTCATACCATGATGATTGGAACTTACGGCTTGGCAGCCAAAGTAATTCCCTATTATACAAATGGCATTGGCACGAATTCTTATGTGGAATACAACGCTGATGCGAATTACTCGTATATGATGGATGACAATAACATGTTGATGGCGATGGCCAAATATACGCACGATACTATGAAGATGGATGCCTCTTATGCGGGTGGTTATGCAAACAATTCCAAAAACTATCTCGACAGCGTGATGATGATGGGGATGTGGACTTATAAGCAGACTTATAATCTGTCGGTAGGATGGAACTATATGAAAGGTAGTTCAGATATGACTCTTTACAATGGTGCTGTGGATTATAATGCTAAAAGCCCGGTCAATCCTGTATTCGGAAGTGCCAACGGCTCACCAAATACCAATTCGTTTCTTTTCGAAGCCGACTACATACCCTTCGGTAAAGGCACTTCCATGACCGACCCGTATTTGAATATACGTCTTTCGATGCAATATTGGGCCTACACTCAATTTAATGGCGCATCGTCAAACTATGACGGTGCAGGTCGTAATGCGGCAGGAAATAATACGCTGTATTTTGTCGGCAATGTAATGTTTTGATTTTACTGACTTCCTATGAAATATATTTTTAAAATGACCGCTTTTTTTATGCCAACATCGCTAGTGTGCCTTTTGAGTTTTACCGGCCTTTCTTATGCTGCGGATGACTCGGGTGCTTCGCACGTCGATCATCATAAGCACATGGGCGGACACATGCACATGCAGCATGGGAGCGATGATGCAGTACTGGATCCTAATAGCCCTCGTTATGCGAATGCTAAAAAAATCGCAGATAAAGCCTGTAGCGATTGCCACGGAAAAGCAGGCATCAGTAAAACCGATGATAATCCTAATCTTGCCGGACAAGATGCCCTGTATTTCTGTAAGACGATGTATGACTATCGTAGCAGGACACGTAATTTGCCACCCATTAAAAATGACGATGGACTCTATGTGCCGACCATGAACGAAGTAGTAGACAAGCTGAGTGATCAGGATATTGTCGATTTATCTGAATATTATGCGCATCTGCGCACTCATTAAAGTGTAGCCCGACGATGACAGAATTAACCCTATTTCGCACCTTAGCTATTTATTCATTGTGCTTGTTGGTGACCGGACTCTCCGGTTGCTCTGTTTTTGGTAAACAATCTTCGGTCGTTACGCCTGCGGAGGCAGAAAAAACGGCTTATTATCAGTGCGGCGGTTGTCATGGACCGGCAAATGTACGCGTTAACTTTATGACCCCTAATATAATTGGTCAAAAAAAGGGCTATCTGGCTCAAACATTACGTGATTATCGCGATAAAAAACGTATTGAACCCCTGATGAACGGAGTCATCGCAAATATGAGTGATCAAGAGATTGACAGTCTTGCCGCTTATTTTTCCAATACCCAGTCTGATAATAAATAAACATAAAAGCGGCTTATGATGTAATTATTCAGCCCCCCCTCTTTGACAAAGAGGTTAGGGGAGATTTTATTAGATAAATCCCCCAACCCTCATTTTTCAAAGGTGGGAGGTGAATACTTAATTTAGGATTAGTGCTTCTGATGGTATTATTGTAAAAAATCCAACTTAATGATTCCTGCATTAACCGATTACCTATGAGCCTAAACAATCCTGAGCGTACTTCTTTGATGTTTGCTTGCGCGACAGTAAACAGCAAGTAATGGCTATGAAAGTAACGCTGAAAATTTGGGATTGGCCGTTGCGCCTGTTTCACTGGTTGCTGGTCTTGGCAGTCGTAGGTGCTTATGTTACCGGCAAACTCGGCGGTTCACTGACTGACTGGCACGGTCGCTTGGGTGGATTGGTTTTGGGTTTACTGATATTTCGGTTGATTTGGGGTGTTATCGGCACTACCCATGCCCGCTTTTTAAATTTTTTCCCCAGCTTTTCACGACTCGCCGCCTATTTTAAAGGTGACTGGCAAGGTGCCGGTCATAATCCTCTCGGTGCATTGGCGATTATTGCCAAGCTGACAGTATTGTTGCTTTTGGTTGGTACAGGGTTGTTTGCCAATGATGACATTGGCTTTGAAGGGCCGTTGTTTCATTGGGTAAATAAAGGCTTGAGCGACAAGTTAAGCGGTTGGCATAGTTGGCTAGTCAACTTGATGTTGGGGTTGGTTGTTTTACATGTAAGCGCCATCATCTTTTATCAGTGGGTAAAAAAAACCAATTTAGTGTTGCCAATGCTGACCGGCAAAAAGCAGTTGCCGGATACGCTGGCCGCGCGTTCAATCGGCCCGGTTAGCCCACTGCGTTTCGTTGTTGCCTTGCTGGTTGCAATCTTGGTAGTCTGGGGTGTTTGGAGTATTGAATTTGCCGATTATTTAACGTCATTAATCAGTAAGGTAATGACCTAAGCAACCTACAAATCACTAATTTTTTACATCACTATAAGGCCTTGAAACAATGAGATTAAGACGTGCGCTGGGTTTGATACTTGCCATCCTGACAACAGTGGCCACAGCAGGCTCTGTAGAAGATCAAATCAGGTTTCGTCAATCCGCTTATTCATTTATGGGTTGGAATACTGCCAAAATTAAAAATCAGGCAGTCGATCATCCAGAAAGCTACAACAAAGATCAAGTCATCGCAGCAGCCAATGCCATTTCCGCTGTCGCCAATTCCAACCTGCTTGACCTTTATACGCCAGGCACTGATCAAGGTACTGGCTGGAAACCTTCACATTTAAAAGCTGACTATTTCCAGAAACAGGATGAGGTAAAAGAACTTAATGCCAAGTTCATCAAAGAAGCCAATGAGTTGCAAGCCGTAGCTGCCACAGGTGATGCGGCCGCAGTTAAAACCCAGTTTGGCAAGCTGGGTGCTGCCTGTAAAAGTTGCCATGACCTGATTCGTGTTCGTGATTAAGAATTCATAAGCATACAAAAGCGTTAAGTTGAAAAATCCTGGCGCACCGGTTAATGATAATAATTTGATGTAAGAGATCATAAATGTAGTGGTTTATGACGGTAGCGAGAGGTTATCTGCTATCTGGGAAAAGTAAGCGTGTATATGACTACCTGATGTTACACAGCCATTCAGAAGAATCAAAGTTTGTAGTGATTTTAAATATTTGTAATGTATTGATTTTTATGGTCATGTAAAATTAGTAAGTAAGGTGGAGCGGTAATGGGTATTTTTGCCCGGAATGTCTTTGAGGGAGAAAAAATGGCTACCGTATTAATTACCGGTGCAAATCGGGGTTTGGGTTTTGAGTTTTGTAAACAATATGCAGTTGATGGCTGGCAGGTGTTGGCTTGTTGCAGATTGCCGCAAGTAGCGTCCAATTTGTTAAGTCTTGCCGAGCAGTTTCCGCAGATTTCGGTATTGACTTTGGATGTTGCAGATTTTACGCAAATAGAGCAATTGGCCGTGCAATTGCACGATACGCCTATTGATGTGTTGATTAATAATGCCGGGGTTTTTGGGGATAGTGCAGGGCAGGGGTTTGGGCAATTGGATTACTCGACGTGGACTAAAACATTAACTATTAACGTGCAAGCCCCTGTAAAAATGGTGGAAGCGTTTTTACCACACCTTAAACGGGGCGACAAAAAACTGTTGGTCTCAATCAGTAGTTTAATGGGTAGTATCGCTGATAATAGAGGTGGCGGCAGTATCATTTACCGATCCAGTAAAGCGGCATTAAATGCGGCAATGAAAAGCATAGCCATTGAGCTTAAGGAGCAGGCCGTCGGTGTGTTGATTTTTCATCCTGGCTGGGTAAAAACCGATATGGGCGGCAATAATGCACCGCTTGAAGCTGTTCAGAGCATTGCCGGAATGCGACAAGTTATTTCTGCATTTTCTCTTGAGCAGACCGGACATTTTGTAAAATACGACGGAACTTCGCTACCTTGGTAAGATAAGCCGTTGACTGAGCGGAGCCGAAGCCAGCAAAATCGCTTCGACTCCGCTCAGCAAACGGCTTAACTGTGGGTAGTGACTCTCCATGAATTGAATAATGACAAACCCAATCACTTCATTATAAGGCATCCAGTTTATAGCCGAACCCCCTTACAGTCTTGAGAAGTTTTATAGCATAATCGTCATCGATTTTTCGTCTCAACTGCCGAATATAGACATCCACCACATTGGTTAACGGATCGGCGCTGTAACCCCATACTTGTTCAAGTATACGGGTTCTGCTCAACACTTTGCCAGGCATCCGCATAAAGCATTCCAGCAAAGAAAATTCTTTGGGTGTCAGCTCGATGAGCGTTTCGCCACGCCTCACTTCATGCGTTTCCATATTTAATACCAGGTCAGCTACCTGAAATTCTTTGGTTTCCGGTTTGATTTCGCCGCAGCGACGGCGCATCAGCACTTCGATTCGGGCAAGCAATTCCTCAAATGCGAAAGGCTTGGTCATGTAGTCATCGGCACCGGAGCGTAAACCGGTTACCTTGTCCTGCACGGTATCTCTGGCTGTCAACATTAAAATCGGAGTGCCAACGCCCGCGTTACGCAACCGCTCGCAAACGTCTCGACCATTGATGTCGGGTAGCCCCAAATCCAGAATAATGACCTGAAATTGGCCGACAGAACCCATCGCTATCGCTTCCTGGCCGTTTCGTGCGACCTCTACCGCATAACCTTCGGCCTTCAGTCCTCGCTGAACAAAGTCGACAATTCGCTCATCGTCTTCCACTAACAAAACTCGCATGTAACCGATATTCATTGGATTATTATATTTAAGTGGGTAACTTCTTATTGCCTGCAAGCCGCATCAGAATCAAATCGATTAAGCTCGGAATGAAAGGCAAATCGGGTGATTAAAAAACTCTTGGGTAACTTGCAAAAAATACCTTTGCAAAAGTTGCTACAAATTAACAGATTATAAACACTCGATGTACAAGTTTTTATTCATTGATTTTAAAAAATGAT
>CAIUYS010000438.1 GCA_903903365.1 uncultured Methylococcaceae bacterium | reverse complement strand
CTTTCAACATCCAGCGCATACTGTTGTTTGTCAATCAGCCCTACACAAGGCGCGGTGCAGCGTTCTATCTGATATTGCAAACAGGGGCGGGTACGATTGTTATAAACGGCATCGTCACATTGCCGGATTGGAAACAGCCTTTGTAATAATTTAAGGCTTTCTTTAACGGCACCGGAACTGGGATAAGGGCCAAAATAGCGCCCTTTTTTATTTTTTGCACCCCGATGAATGGTGATTTGTGGGAAGTCTTGCTCACTGGACAAAAACACATAAGGAAAGGATCTGTCATCTCTTAAACAGATATTATACCGTGGCTTATGACGTTTGATTTGCTGACATTCCAGCAATAACGCCTCGCCTTCAGTATGCGTTACGGTGACTTCAATGGCGGCTATTTTAGCCACCATAACCTGCTGTTTGATTGAGGCTGTTTGCGTTTTAAAATAACTGGAAACGCGATTTTTAAGATTTTTGGCTTTGCCTATGTAAATGATCTCGCCCTTGTCATTAAGCATTTTATAAATGCCCGGACGCGTGGTCAGGTTTTTTAAAAAGGCAGCGGCATCGAAACTGTTTTCTGAAATATCGGCACTCACAACTTAACTTAAAAGCCGTTTATATTGCGGATTAAAAAGGTTAAGCACGATAATACAACGCTCCTGAATTGATCTAAAAATAACGGCCGTTAATAAGGAAGTGAGCGGCAATACTACCCGCGTAACCGAGGGCGATGGCGGGTGTCCATTTTAAATGACTGGTAAAGGTATAAATACCTTTTGCCTGCCCCATCAAACCAACGCCTGCGGCTGAACCCACCGCCAACAGACTGCCACCCACGCCGGCTGTCAGGGTTACCAACAACCACTGACCTTGGGAAATATCCGGTGCCATGGTGAGTACGGACAACATAATAGTGCCGTTATCAATAAATGCCGAAGCAATGCCCACCAGAATATTCGCCACGCTGGGGTCAATGCTTCCGTAAAGATGATGAGACGCCACACCCAGATAACCAATAAAACTCAAGCCGCCGACACCGACCATGACACCGTAAAAAAACAGTAACGTATCCCATTCCAGGTTTGCCACTTTCTGGAAAATATCAAACGGTAACTCCTGCGCCACCTGTTTATTTTTGTCTGCTTGTGGATTGTTCATATACTTCATGGGTGCAAAATAATCAATTTTGACATCGATCAAATCCACGGATATCAAAGATGAATGGGAATCACGGGTTTTTTGCAGGTAATAACTAAAAAACTTCAAATAGGTCAAGCCCAGCATCATGCCGGCAGCCGGCGGCAACCCCAGAAAGTTTTCAAAACAGGCTGAAGTAATAATGGTCAGTACAAACAAAAAGATAATAATCCAACCGCCCCGTTTCATGGCTTGGGCTTCCATGACCGCCGCAGGTCTTTCTTTAGGAATAAAGAAATTCATGATGGCGGCGGGTATGACAAAATTGATGATGGCGGGAATCAACAGGGAAAAGAAATCGGCAAACGGTACGACACCTTTTTGCCAGACCAACAACGTGGTGATATCGCCGAAAGGGCTAAATGAGCCACCCGCATTGGAAGCAACCACCACATTGATACAAGACAAGGTAACAAAGCGCGGACTGCCCTTACCCATCGCCAATATAACCGACCCCATTAACAGGGCAGTCGTGAGGTTGTTGCAACCGGATGAAATGAAAAATGACTGAAAGCCGGTAATCCAGAATAATTGCCGATACGTGAAATTCTTGCTTAACAACCAAACTCGCAAACTGTCAAACACGCCTCGATCTTCCATGGCGTTTAAATAAGTCATCGATACCATGATAAACAAAAACAGCTCTGCATACCCTTCCAGAGAAGCCCGAAACGCATGACCTGCCTGTTCGCTCATCCCGCCGTTCACATAAACAACGGCAATAAATATCCAGATAAGGCTGGCCGCAAATACCATAGGTTTCGATTTTTTTAATTCCGTCACTTCCTCGGTCATGGCCAGAATATAAGCGACCGCAAAAACAACCAAGGCAATATATCCAGCCCAATGCTGCGTCAAGTCG
>CAIUYS010000437.1 GCA_903903365.1 uncultured Methylococcaceae bacterium | reverse complement strand
GCTGAACGCAGAAAAATTGTTGAAGCCTATAATAGTCGTGTCGGCGAACTGATTACCGGTATTGTCAAGCGCATTGAAAAAGGGAGTGTTTATCTGGACTTGGGTGGCCATGTTGAAGCCTATATTGCCAGAGAAGATATGATTCCTCGCGAGGCAATTCGCATTGGCGATCGGATTAGAGGCTATTTGAAAGATGTTCGCTCAGAGCCGCGTGGCCCACAATTATTTGTTAGTCGCACAGCGCCTGAATTATTAATTGCCTTATTTCGTCTGGAAGTGCCTGAAGTCGGTGAAGGCTTGATTTCTGTAATAGGTGCCGCACGTGATCCAGGTTCCAGGGCTAAATTGGCAGTCAAGAGTAATGATCCAAGGTTGGATCCGGTCGGTGCTTGCGTGGGTATGAGAGGATCAAGAGTTCAATCGGTTACCAATGAACTGGCCGGTGAACGGGTTGATATTATTCTCTGGAATTCAAGTGAAGCTCAATTTGTAATTAATGCCATGTCACCTGCTGAAATTCAGTCCATCGTTGTGGATGAAGACAAACACAGTATGGATCTGGCGGTAAGCACGGATAACTTGTCTCAAGCGATTGGTCGAGGCGGTCAAAATGTCCGTCTGGCGAGTCAATTAACAGGCTGGGAATTGAATGTTATTGATGCGTCCAAGGCAGAGCAGAGCGCTGAAGCTGAAGTCGGCAAGATAAAGCAGTTATTCATTGATCAATTGGATGTTGATGAAGATATCGCCTTAATTCTGGCAGAAGAGGGCTTTATTAGTGTCGAGGAGATTGCTTACGTTCCGGTCAGTGAAATGCTCGAAATTGAAGGCTTTGATGAAGATTTGGTCAATGAGCTAAGAAGTCGGGCAAAAGATGCCTTGTTGATTAGTGCCATTGCCTTTGAAGAAAAAATAGAGTCGGCGGAGCCGGCTGCCGATCTGCTGGAAATGGAGGGCATGGATTCTGATCTGGCTTTTGATTTGGCAAGTCAAGGTATTATTACAATGGATGATTTGGCAGATCAGTCGGTTGACGATTTGTTGGGTTTTTCAGGAATGAATGAAGAGCGGGCGGCAAAATTAATTATGAAGGCGCGTGAGCCTTGGTTTGCTTAAGGCACATAGCGAGTAGGTAAGGGGTAAAAGATGAGTGATAAAACAGTACAGCAATTAGCAGAGATAGTAAAAATACCTCTGGAACGATTATTAGAGCAGCTCAAAGAAGCAGGTTTATCTGCAAGCGCTCCTGATGATGTTATTAATGAAGATGAAAAGATGCAACTGCTTGCGCATTTGCGTAAGCGTCATGGTAAAGCGGAAGACGAAGCCGGAAATTCTCCAAGGCGCGTGACTTTAGAACGCAGAAAAGTGACGGAAATCAAACAGGCAAGTGTACCTGGTAGTTCAACTAAAACGATTAGCGTTGAAGTGCGTAAAAAGAAGACTTATATAAAGCGTAGTGAAGTCGCTGATGCTGATATACACAAGAAAGAAGAGTTGCCAAAGCCAGTCGCGGTTGAACCGGTAAACTTGGAAGAAGTCATTTTAACGCCTGCCGAAAAACAGTCACCTGCTGAAGCGCCGATCGTTGCCGTTGAATTGGCTCCAAAGGTTGAAACAATCATGGCAGAGCCCGTTAAAATTGAACCGAAAGTTCAAGTTGTCGCGATACCTGACGTTGAGCCACAAGTCGTTATTGATACTGAGTTTGAACCTCTTGAGCCTGTTGAAGCTATTGAATCGGAAGCTAAATTCGAAGCTTTAAAAATAAAGGAAGAAAAGAAAATCAAGCAGGAAAAAGCGATCAAAACCAAAGAAGCGGACGATGCCAGAAAAAAACAGCAAGAAAAAGAGCATCGGCTTGAAGAATCAATCAAGAAAAATGCGGATAAAGTTAGGCAGCAGGCAGCAGTAAAACAGGAAACACTGCACAGGAAAAAGCAGGAAGAAGGCGGTGGCGGAAATTCACGCTCATCAGGCAAAGACGCCAAAAGAGGCAAGAAAAAAGGCAAGCAACCGCAACGAGCGAATGCGCAATCTGATGGTAAACATCAATTTGAGATGCCGGTTGCGCCTATAGTGAAAGAAGTCACTATACCGGAAATGATTATCGTCTCCGATTTGGCCCAGAAAATGAGTGTCAAAGCAGCGATGGTCATCAAGCATTTGATGAAGCTGGGTATTATGGCGACCATCAACCAAAGCATTGACCAGGAAACAGCGGTTATTTTGGTTGAGGAAATGGGTCACAAAGCGATTATGCAGAGTGATGATGATCTTGAGCAGGAAATGCTGGCTGAAGCGCAGGTAGAAGATATCCGCGTTGAATTACCACGCGCTCCTATTGTAACCATTATGGGTCACGTTGATCACGGTAAAACATCGTTGCTCGATTATATCCGTAAAACACGCGTTGCAGCCGGTGAAGCGGGTGGTATTACTCAGCATATTGGTGCTTATCAAGTCAAAACCGATCATGGCTCGGTAACCTTTTTAGACACGCCTGGACATGCTGCTTTTACTGCCATGAGAGCCAGAGGCGCTGATATTACTGACGTAGTCATTATTGTTGTTGCAGCTGATGATGGCGTGATGCCGCAAACCAAAGAAGCGGTTGAACATGCGAGAGCGGCTAATGTGCCGATTATCGTAGCCATCAATAAAATCGATAAACCTGATGCAAACCCTGATAAAGTGATGCAAGAACTGTCGGTTCTTAACGTGCTTGCTGAAGAATGGGGCGGCGATGTGCAGTTCCTTAAAATTTCTGCCAAGACCGGTGAGGGCATTGATGACTTAATTGAATCTTTAATTGTTCAGACTGAAATTTTGGAATTAAAAGCGCCTGTTGAAGGCCCTGCTTCAGGTCTTGTGATTGAATCAAGACTGGATAAAGGTCGTGGTGCTGTCGCAACAATAATGATTCAAAAAGGCACGCTGGAAAGTGGCCAAATGGTGCTTTGTGGTCAAGAATATGGTCGTGTTCGGGCCATGTTTAACGAGAATGGAAAAGCGATTAAAGAAGCGGGGCCTTGTTCTCCTGTTGAAATTCTTGGTTTGTCGGGCACACCGAATGCCGGTGATGAGTTTATGGTGGTACAAAACGAACGTATTGCCAAAGATTTGGCAAAACATCGTGAAGACCGTAAAAAATTCACTAAACATGCTGCACAACGGGCTTCCAAGCTGGATGAAGTTTTCTCCAGAATGGCAGCCGGTGAGATTGCCAGTGTAAATCTGGTTATCAAAACTGATGTGCAAGGTAGTTTGGAAGCGTTACGAGGATCACTGGTTTCTTTATCAAATGAAGAAGTAGAAGTTAAGATTGTTTTTGGTGGTGTTGGCGGTATTAACGAAGGTGATGCCAACTTGGCATTGGCTTCAGGTGCAATTCTAATGGGCTTTAACGTTAGAGCCGATACGACAGCCAGAAAGTTGATTGAAGAAAAAAATATCGACCTGCATTATTACAGTGTCATTTATGATGCGATTGATGAAGTCAAGAAAGCGATCAGCGGTATGTTGGCACCCGAAATTAAAGAACAAATTGTCGGTCTTGCTGAAGTTCGTGACGTATTCCGGTCACCAAAATTTGGTGC
>CAIUYS010000436.1 GCA_903903365.1 uncultured Methylococcaceae bacterium | reverse complement strand
GGGGGATAACGCACTGCTGTTCGCAGCTATTGCGCTACTTAAATCCCATGATGCACCCTCTTGGCAAATTCCGGTATTACAGCAGTTTTTCGTGTTCGCTTTTATCGTGCTTGCCCCCTTCGTGGGCGCATTTTCCGATGCGTTGCCCAAGGGTCGGGTTATGTTCATCAGTAACAGTATCAAGATAATGGGTTGCGCTGTCATGTTATTGGGGTTGCATCCACTGCTTGCCTATGGCTTGGTGGGTATGGGGGCGGCGTTGTACTCGCCGGCCAAATACGGCATCCTGACCGAATGTCTCCCTGCTCATCGTTTGGTATGGGCAAACGGTTGGATGGAAGGGTTGACCGTTGGAGCTATTATTTTGGGTGCGATATTTGGGGGGTTATTGATTGGCCATCGTGTAGAGGATCACGTTGTTCAGCAACTGGGCGCACTTCAGTTCAATGGCGGTATTGATACGGCTCCCGAGTTTGCAATTTTAGTCATACTGGGTTTTTATTTAGTGGCGGCCCTGCTTAATTATTACATTCCCAAGTTACCCATTGAGCATACCTTGTCAAAACCAACGCCAGGTTTTTTAGTAACCGATTTCTGGCGCTGTTTCCTGTTGTTATGGAAAGATCCCTTGGGGCAGATATCGCTTGCAGTAACCTCACTGTTTTGGGGGGCAGGAACGAGTTTGCGTTTAATCATTCTGGCTTGGTCGGCTGTCGCGTTGAAGCTTGATTTGGAACAGGCCACCCAATTGACTGCCGTTGTTGCGGTGGGTCTTGCTATCGGTTCTGTGGTGGCAGCCAAGACGGTATTATTGGAATATGCCGTTAAAGTATTGCCTTTGGGAATAGCGATGGGTCTGGTTGTGTTAGGCATGGTCTGGGTAACTGATTGGCGAGTGGCAGTCATGATGCTGGTACTGGTCGGCATTTTTGCAGGCAGTTTTTTGATTCCAATGAATGCCTTGTTACAGCACCGAGGACATCAGTTGATGGGGTCGGGACATTCCATTGCGGTGCAAAACTTTAACGAAAATCTTAGTATTTTATTGATGCTTGGGGCTTATGCCATGATGATTGATGCCGGATTTTCGATCAACACCATCGTAATGGTGTTTGGGTTATTTATATCAGTTACAATGGCTTTTTTGACCAAAAAACATGGTCATGATCAGGATAATAAAAACGTTTTGTAATGACCCAGTCGATGTTGGCTTTGATCATAGAACACGGATGACACTGGTTGCAGGGGCAATGCCGTTAAGTTAAGCACAAGTTGTTTAAAAAACTGGAGTGCAATCGCTTCAGCTATTGCCTGTAAAAACAGCTAAAGCTGTTTTACTTCAGTTTTATGCTTAACTTAACGGCATTGAATTGCAGGGGGTCAACGGATTTCATTTTAGTCGAAAAAGACTTTACGTGTTTATAGGGAGTCTTTTGATGAAATTAAGAAAGCTTTTTATCCGTGTCTATCCGTTAAATCCGTATTCTATTTTTTAACAGCTGAGGTTACCGACGTTTTTTTTGTTAATCTTGTATTTTTATTTGCCACCCTTATTTTCTGAAATTTACCATGTATAAACCCGTTACTCCCTTGCTTGCCGCTGATATTATTATTGAATTGACTGATTTTCCAGATCGCCCGATTGTATTAATTGAACGAGCCAATCCACCTTATGGCTGGGCTATTCCCGGCGGCTTTGTGGATGTGGGTGAAATGGTTGAACAGGCTGCTGTGCGTGAGGCTCAGGAAGAAGTGAGTTTGGCTGTGCAACTGACAGCGTTGCTGGGCATTTATTCAGACCCGCTTCGCGATACCCGTGGACATACAGTGACGGCGGTTTATGTCGCTGAAGCGGCCGGGACGCCGATAGCTGCCGATGATGCCAAAAATTGTCGTGTATTCAGTCTGGATGAGTTGCCCGAACCCTTGGCATTCGATCATGCCCAAGTGCTCGCTGACTATAAAAAATACCGCGAAACCAAGGAAGTGACACCGCTACGTAATTACGCGGATAGGGATTCAAGTAAATCAGACCGAATTGTTGTGCATTGAAAAACAGGCAACCAACCCGTAGTAATTGAAGAGCCAGAAAAAGAAAAGGCGGAGGGACAAGCGCTGTTGATAGTAAATAATGGGTGAAATCGTGTTTCTCGTTCCGCTCGGGAGATAACAGTACCGTAAAGCTAACTGTCTTGTTACGACCCATAGCTGTTACCGAACGTCACTATCTGGGTGTCTGCGTACTCACCTATAGCTGCCAGTCGATTTTAGTAAACCAACCGGCATGAGCCTAACGATAAATCTTTTTTGTAGCCCGTTGATAGCCAAGAGGATGGGTAGAGCAACGCGAAACCCATCGCATAAGGAATCCATTATGATGGGTTTCGGCTATCGCCTCTACCCATCCTACGCGCTGTTGGTTTTAAATCTTGTAGAAGATCAAATAAGGTAAGTTGCTGCATCAGTGTCCAGAAAAAAACCAATTTCCTGTGCGAACTTCTTGCGCACGCCCTTGATGCGGCGCAGCAGTTCACCGTCCTGCGCCTGGTCCACCAGACTGATCAGCCGGTAGCCGACCTCCAGGCTC
>CAIUYS010000435.1 GCA_903903365.1 uncultured Methylococcaceae bacterium | reverse complement strand
TGGGTATCGAGGTCGACGATGCTCTTGAAATATCGGAACAAACCGAAATTTAGATTTAAGAAAATATTTCTGCGGCCGTTGAAAAACGGTCGCATCTCCAAAGCAGACGTTTATATCCGGGGAAAAAACCAATATTTAAAGGCTCATTACGGCCAGGAGCTGCCCGATGGTTACGATTAATCAACGACAGCAATAAACCTGAAAGCGGTCCTTCAGCAAGGATCCAATATGTTTCCAATAGCAGGCGTTATGTCAAAAAACATAGTCAGTGCCATGAATATCTGTCTTGCAATCATTAATAGATTGCTTATAATGACAATTATTGATTAACCCGCAATATCACAGGAATTTGTATGAGTGCTGAAACCATCGACCACAACACTTTATCCAGGCTAGTCGAAGCCGGTGCCGTCAAGGGTGCCCATGTCATCGGCCAGGTTGGCGGCTGGGCCATTCTGATCAAGTACGGGCTGCTGGAGCGAGCCTTGGCCACTACTAGAAGCAAGAGAATTCGGACCTTTAAAAAGCTTGAAACTTTAGTTGTCTATCTTAAGGAGATCGGCATTAGTCAATTTGACGTGGACACGGCACAGTATGATCCGGCCACCGTTCAGACCTATTCGCGGCCAGATCGAACCGAAGCCATGCGCCAGGCTCATGAAGCGGTGGAACATGACAAGTGGTTCAGGGCACAAGTAGAACAAGGGTTGCAAGAGGCCGACGATCCAACGACGGTCTGGATAGCCCACGATGAAGCTAAGGCCTCCATGCAGCGGCAACGCGAAGGTCTCTTGGCTCGCATCGGGAAAACCGAATAATGCAGGTAAAGTGGACAGTTAGGGCGGGAAGTGACCGAGAAAATGCCATTAACTATATTGCCGTAGACAGTCTTACTGCGGCGTTGAGCCAACTCGATGAAATCGAGCGGCAAACCGACCGGCTGGCTGATTATCCGAAATTAGGCCGTCCAGGGCGGGTAAAAGGGACGCGAGAGCTGGTGGTTAACCGCACCCCGTTCATTGTCGTCTACCGCATCAAGGGCGAAATTATTCAGATTTTGCGGGTGCTGCACGGTGCGCAGCAGTGGCACTGATTAACAATCTGTTGCTCTATGTGCTACAGACCACTACAGATATCGAGCCAATTGGTTCGCTAAAATCGACTGGCAGCTTTGTATTAGATTGCTGCCACTCCACTCCTAAGTCTTGCTTCAGTGACCGTTATGGGTCGTGAGCTGGCGGTCAGCTCCAACTAAAAACCAACACACTCTGCAAAACTCACCGAACACTCGGCATAAATGATCGGATCAATGACCAGAGTGTTGTTTTGATCCAGTCGCTCCAGCGTTGAAGCACACCATTAAAACCAGGTGCTTTCAGGATCGGCTAGATCGGTAACGATGCAGCTGTCGATTAAAATAACAGCCATGTTTAACCCTGCGTCAATGCCATGATGTCATCAGTGCTCATCGTCAGCTTGCCTGTTTTATGGGCAGTCCGGAATCGGCTGGATTTTTTCTTTGAGGCTTGGGTTTTATTGATATACCAACGCCCGTTTTCGTCCTACAGGAATTCGATCTCGGTTTCAGCGGGCAAAATACCCATGTTTTCCCTGACATTTTGGGGGATGGTTACTTGACCTTTGCTTGTTACACGCATCGTTATCACCTGATTATGAGCAATACTTACCGTACCCAGACATGAGACCTGTTTAACGCTATGAATTGTATTTATATTTTAAGGTAGCAGTATTATAATCCGACCGCATTGACTACAATCTTTTTCTAATACACACATTTATTACTATTACATTGGCCCAAGCACAAGGCTAGATCATTGGTTATTTTAGTCAAGCGGGAGAAAATCTAATGTCAAAAGGTAGTACGTCCACCATTTTCCAAAACTTATTGGATCAACTGTCCGTTTATGCACTAAGCGAAACACATCCAGATGCTTTTACAGTTACACGCATGAAAAAGGCGGCTAAAAAAATAATAACCGCAGACCTTGCCTTAGGTGCATCTGCGTATGGCCTTATTGCAGCAACTGAAGGTAATTTAGAAGAATCCGAAAAACAACATGCGATCGCCATTAAGTTAAGTCGCAAACCCTATTACGTCTGTTACCGCGCCATATCGATGCGAACATTAGGCAAGCACGCAGAATCTTATCGATTAATGCAAAGCATAATGAAACTAATGCCCGACCCAATTGGCTTAATTAACTCCGAAATAGCGTTGGCTTTTGACACCGGCCATCATCAAGAAGTTAAAATTTATTATGATGAATTAATTCGTATTAAAGCAAATATTCCGACTGAGATACTTGTAAGGGTTTATTTTAGTAGCCTGATATTAAAGTCAAACATAGACATTAATGTATTTCCTTTAATAGCCTTTCTCTTTAATTCACTACAAAAAAAACATCACATCAAAGAACCAGGTACCTCTGTTGAATTAATTGGAGACCACCTGTTTTTTTGGTTAGGAATAACAACCGATGAAAATACGCTTACCTTAATGAATGAGCAACTAGCGAATGGCCTGGCTTTATTAACCCCTTTTAATTTAGATCACTTTCACGCTGGCTTTAGAACAGAAATGGAAAGTCCGGCAATGCAAATAGAAGAAATCTATAAAGTGATTAACGATATTACACCCACCAACGCATAAGTTCTGAGTCATTGACTATCCACAGAACCTAACTTAATTAGCCTGGAGAATCCGTAAATGTCTACAGACCCCACTACCGTTTTAAATAACATTATCGAAAAAATTGATAAGTATGCA
>CAIUYS010000434.1 GCA_903903365.1 uncultured Methylococcaceae bacterium | reverse complement strand
CCAAGTAATCATCGGTCATTGATGATGAGGAATCATTAATAACAAAGAAGTTGTCTGCTTTTTGTACATACTGTCCAGAGGAAAGCAGGCCATTCAAGTCCTGGGCTTGAAAGGCATCAAAAGTACTTGTTGGTTGTGATGCGCAGCCTGATAATAGCAGGGCTGCAAGAGTTGCGACGGTTATTAGTGTTTTTTGCATTGAAAAATCCCCTTATTGTTATTAATAATAATGATCAAGATAAGGCAAACATGACGCGGTATTGTCGAATGAGTTGGGATTCTAGCATTGTCTTAATACAATTGGAATACTCGTATTTTCTTTAAGGTTGGTATCTCAATAATAATGGGGTTACGTTTTGGGGTTAGTACAAATCGGGCTAATATCAGAACAACTTTAGTATAAATTTAAAGGGATTGCTCAAGCATTGTACAAATTCGGGTAATAGCGCCCTGATTATAACGGACAAAAGCCTTACCTTTTTCAGCCAGAGACTGTCTGTAGTCAGGTTGTTGATACAACGATAAAATGGTCTTAACCAGATCGTCTTTATTTTGACATTGAATGGCTGCATCATGGCTTAGCACGCCGCACGCTATTTCTTTAAAGTTTTCCATGTGCGGCCCAAACATAACAGGAACGCCGACTGCGGCTGCCTCCAGAATATTATGCCCGCCGACAGGCACCATGCTCCCACCCACAAAAGCAACGTCTGCAGCGGCATACAGCGCTTTTAATTCACCCATCGTATCAACCAGATAAACATCCGTTTCTGTATAAGCCCTGGCACCCGTTGTGCGCATAACGACCGCTAACTGAAACTGTTCACACAGCTTTTTAACGTCGGCAAAGCGCTCTGGATGTCTGGGTACTATAACCAATAATAATTCAGGGATTTTTTGCTTGATTTCTGTGTATAACTCAAGAAACAAAGCTTCTTCGTCTTTATGGGTGCTGGCAATTAACCAGACAAACCGGCCCTCAAACAAATCGGCTTTTATCTGTAAGCCCAGCGCAAGTGTTGACGGTGGAATTTCAACATCAAACTTTATATTGCCCAATGTGTTAACTTTTTCACTGGCTGCACCAATAGCGATAAACCGGTTAGCATCATCTTGCGTTTGTGTCGCAATACCGCTTACTTGTGCTAAAGCGGGAAGAACGAGTGCAGGAATTTTACGATAACCGCGCGATGATTTTTCAGATAATCGGGCATTGATAATATATAAAGGAATCGAGTTTTTTCCACAACCCGCGAAAAGGTTTGGCCATATTTCGGTTTCCATAATAACCGCCAACTTTGGCTTAAAACAGCGCATAAACCGGTTGATTGCATCGGGAACATCATAAGGGAGATAGACATGGGCAACGGTATCTTGCATCACGGCCTTAACTCTGGCGGAACCGGTCGGTGTAGTCGTGGTGATTAATAGTTTGGCATCCGGATATTGCTTTTGTATGCGCCGAACAAGCGGAAACAAAGCTTCAGCTTCGCCTACGGAGACGGCATGAAACCAGATAACATCTTGGGAGAAGGATTTATTGTAAAATGCGAAACGTTCGCGCCATCGGTATCGGTAGTCGGGCGCTTTTATACCACGCCAGAGCAGGCGCAAGAGTATGAAGGGTATTAACAGATAAAAAATGCAAGTATAAAACGCAAGGTTCAAGGTCCAAGGCTCAAGGTTCAAGGTTCAAGGTTCAAGGCAAAAGGTTCAAAGTTTAAGGCTTAATAAACTATCGCCTTTTACCTTTTACCTTTTACCTTTTACCTTTCACTTTTATTAATTATGCTTCAGCAACTACTTTAATAGTCAGTGTTACTATAACATCAGAATGTAAGTTAATGTCGATAGGATACTCACCAATATGGCGAATTGCCCCATGCGGCAAACGAATTTGATGTTTTTCAACCGCAATACCTGCGGCAGTAATAGCTTCAGCAATATTGTGTGTACCAATTGAGCCAAACAATCTGCCTTCATCACCCGCTTTATGGGCAATTTCAATTTGCAGTTTGGTTAGTTCAGTACCCAGTTTTTGAGCAGTACTTAACTTTTCGGCTGCTGCTTTTTCAAGCTCGGCACGACGCTCTTCAAACTCGGCAATTTTCTTGGTTGTTGCAGGAACAGCTTTACCTTGTGGAACAAGATAGTTTCTACCGTAACCTGATTTAATGGAGACTTTGTCGCCCAGGTTACCCAAGTTTGCTATCTTTTCAAGAAGAATAACTTCCATCTTTTAATCCTCACCTTTCGGTTTTAAATCATTATTTATACGCCGTCAGGCGTGTGTGTATTCGATTTTTTTTTGCGTAAGTTCAACCACGGATCACTCAAGCCAATTAGAGCAACTAGCAACATGGCATGGGGTATCAAAAACAGGGTTACATAAAGCATCGGCACCATAAAGCGTGCCAGTTTCTTCCCTAAAAAAACGGTATGTAAAACAGCCGTTCCACTCACTGTGTATAACACAAAGAGCAAGATGCTAATATTCCATGCTATTTCAGATATAACTCCAGAGCTTGCCAAAGCAACGGTTACGACAGCAATACTTCCTATTGACAACCTGGGCTTCGTATCCAATGACAAAAACTCTTGCCTGAAACCACCCGGATTATAAAGGTTTGCCTGCCACCACCGCCCCAAAAACAAGCCAAACAACAAGCCAAATACCGAGCCTGCGGCAACCACGCCAGTCATGTAATGTACCATAACATCGATGGTGCGTTGAATATCTGCAACCGGTGCGTCTGCCGGTATCATTTGCAAAAGCACGGCTTTCCACATTGCGGCAGGGTCGTCAGCATAGAGATAAAAACCTATAACGCCAACGATGCCAATCAATATGGCAATTTCAACCGCCAGCGGCAAATGCCGACCTTCTCTTAAGATGATTGAAATCAACCAGACCGGCAACCACAGAACCATTACATAAAGCAATGCGAACTGATAATTACCGAGTACCAGAAAGCCTAAAAGGCCGGCTGCAAAACTGGAGCAAATTAAAACATATAAACCTTCGAATGCTCCCCGCCTTAAAGTAACGAGAGCAACGGTGGCTGAACTTACAACACTTACCGGGGGCATCATTAGTGACAACAATGCGAGAGAGGAGGCCACTATCATGGCCTGCACTCTGCCTCGCATAATGTAAGTCGCTAAAAAATTCATAGCCCCTCCGATTATGTTATTTGTGTGCGTCGCAGAACGGCAGCAATGCAACAAAACGAGCGCGTTTAATTGCAACACATAACTGTCTTTGATACTTGGCGCTGGTTCCTGTGATACGGCTAGGAACAATTTTGCCGGTTTCAGTAATGTAATCGCTTAATAAATCCAGATCTTTATAATCGATCTGCGTTCCACCTTCTGCACTGAATCGGCAGAATTTTTTGCGTCTGATGTTACGTGCCATAATAATTTCCGTAATCCAATAAGTTAAAAGTGTTATTCAGGAATGATTTCGTCAGCGTCAGCATCAAAATCAACATCGTCTAAATCAACTTCTTCGTCGATATCACCTGTTGCAGGCACAACAACCGCTTCTCTGGCAGCCGCATCTTTAGCTCTGGACTCAGCGATTTTATTTTCTTCCGCTGTTGATGTGGCAATAGTAGACGGTTCAGTAATGGCCGCTTTTTGCAATAAAGTCATGCTACGTAAAATAGCATCGTTGAAACGGAAGCCACTTTCCAGTTCTTCCAATGTAGCCTGATCACACTCAACATTCATCAGCACGTAATGGGCTTTATGAATTTTTTTAATTGGATAAGCCAGATGTCTACGACCCCAGTCTTCCAAACGGTGAATAGTACCGGATGCAGCTTCAATGGTTGACTTGTAACGTTCAATCATTGCTGGAACCTGAGCGCTTTGGTCAGGATGGACTAAAAAGACAATTTCATAATGTCGCATTATTTTTCCTTTCGGTTAAGCCTTCCTTCTCTGTCTTAAAAAGAAGGTAAAGCAAGGAGGAGCGATATGCTCCGTAGAACCCGGCATTATAATGTATTTTATAGAGATCAGAAAATATTATTGTTAAAAATACAAAATAAGCAATCGTTATCTAATACTACTACCTTAAAAACACAACTTATTATATTATAATTTATGCAAAAAATACGGGGTTTAAGCTGCCAATAATTAAACCTTAAATCAACCGTTCAAGCGGCTAATTTAAAAAATTGCACCACCGCCTGCTGACCTAATTAATACAGCTGTAGTTTATGACTGACTCACATAATCCCCGACAAAACCGTCTCCTTGACGCTCTGCCTGCTACCGAATACGACCGCCTTTTTCCAAATTTGGAACTCGTCGCGTTGTCGTCCGGCGATGTCCTTTACGAATCAGGGGATAAGTTAAACTTTGCCTATTTTCCTACAACCGGTAGGGTATCGTTACTTTACCTGATGGAGAATGGTGCATCTGCGGAAATTGCTGTAGTTGGCAATGAAGGCATGATCGGTATCAGCCTTTTTATGGGCGGGGAAACTACGCCAAATCAAGCCGTTGTGTTAAGTGCGGGTTATGCCTATCGGTTGCGAGAGCAACCGTTTATGCAGGAATTTGATCGCGCGGGTGGACGACGCAGCGGAGCGCTGCAACATCTGTTACTCCGTTATACCCAGGCACTGCTTAACCAAATGGCACAAACGGCAGTCTGCAATCAGCATCACTCGGTTGAGCAGCGACTCTGCTACTGGCTGCTGATCAGTTTTGACCGGATAAGCGGAAACAAATTGATCATGACCCACGGATTAATCGCAACCATGCTGGGTGTGCGCAGGGAAGGCATCACAAAAGTAGCCGGAAAATTACAACGGGCGGGATTGATTCATTATAGTCGGGGTCACATCACCTTGGTGGATCGACCCAAACTGGAAGCGCAGGCCTGCGAAATGCTATCAAGTGGTTAAAAAAGAATTCAATCGCCTGCTTCCCGAAATCAAAGTCACGAACTATTGATAGGTGCTGCCGAAAGGTAATTATGGCTCTATCTGATTTACAGCATAGGTATCTACACAAATCATATAGCCGTCATTCCGGCAGGGATTGCCGGAATCTAGGACACAGGGATGTGAAAAATCAGATCAAAAGTAGTTTTAGTTAAAAATTGGTTTGCGTAATTCAATATTGCCATCCATGGCATCTGGATCCCGGCCAACCCTCGCGTTGCTCTCCCTGCCGGGATGACGAGTTGTGTAGATACCTATGCCCGGTGGGAGAGGGAGAAAGATGCCGAAGTTATTTCATGCGTATTCCTTAGGAACGACACCGCATTAAGGATGCCCGCAGGCGTATGGCTTGTTGCAAAGCTTAATTATCAAGCGTGTGGAGACTATAAACTGGGGATTTGTTTATGGAGAGTTGTTTTAACACGAAACAGACCGGGCAGGTTTTACAAATTTGTTCGGTCTAACATCGGTATTCTTGCCCTCACTAAAGCGGATAGTCACTTAATGACTGTAACGCAGAGGCATGGGAATCAGGCAGATT
>CAIUYS010000433.1 GCA_903903365.1 uncultured Methylococcaceae bacterium | reverse complement strand
TAAAACCCAGAAATTCAGCCGAGGTCAGTTGGGTGGCCATCAATTTTCCCAGCGGGAACAAGGCCATTTCCAGGCCTTCGAGAAAGAAGGCAATGCCCAATAAAACATACAAAAAACCGATGAGGGTTTTTTTTGGGTGGGCCAATGGCTTGCGAATCACCAATAACTGAAAACCAATGATAATACCGGCGATAGGTAGAATATCCCGGCAGGTTGCCAACAGTGACAGCGCAAAATGAATTGACCAAGCGATCATAAAAGAATTCCGTAAGCCATTACGAAAATCATGGGTGTCAAAGACGCAAAAGCGATCAGTCCAAAACCGTCAATCATTGGATTACGACCTTTAATGGCCGTGGCGAGTCCTACACCCAGCGCCGTTACCAGCGGAACGGTAATGGTTGAGGTAGTAACGCCGCCCGAATCATAAGCGATCCCGATGATCTCCGCGGGTGCAAACGGCGTTAGAATAAGCACGCCACAATAACCGCCGATAATTAAATAATACAAAGGCCAGCCCCGGATGATTCTTAACACGCCGATTACAATGGCAAAACCAACAGACAGGGCAACCGTAATACGCAGCCCCAAAGCATAACTATCCCTGGCAACTTCGGTTTGCTCAATAATATTGCCTTTACTGGCGATATTTGCCGCTTCCTTGGCAATGGCAATCAGTGCCGGTTCGGCGACGGTTGTTCCAAAGCCCAAACAAAAGGCAAACGTCAGTAGCCAGAATAAACTGCCTTTTTGGGCAAATGCATAAGCCATTGCCTCGCCCAGAGGGAAAAGACTTTGCTCCAGTCCCTGAATAAAAAGGGTAAGGCCAAGAATAACAAAAAGAGTGCCGATAATTAAACCGGTAACATCCGGTATCGGTTGACCAATAATCAGAACCTGAAAAATCAAAACAACAGCAAGTATAGGCAACAGATCAAGAAAACTGCTGAATAATTGCTTAATAAAACGGATCTCTGACATCTATAGGCCAATTTATTGAAGAGGGCTTGATTGTATAGTAAAGCAGTGGCTTAAAGCTACCCGGTGAATAAAATGCTTTAAAATGTAGCCGGTTCTTGTGTATTGCCCGTTTCCAACCCATGTTGTATTATCCTGAGCCCGCGCGTTGTAGAACTATTGCAACCGCTGCCGCTCGTGTTGCTACGCCGAGTTTTTCAAAAATATGTTCCAGATGCTTGTTGACGGTGCGGTGACTACTTTCGAGTATCAGTCCTACTTCTTTGTTGGTTTTGCCGCGAGATATCCACATGAGTATCTCCACTTCACGGAACGTGAGTCCCAAAGAATCTTTCAATGATTCCAGATTCCATTCGCGGGACCCTTTTTTTAGCAAAAGCAGATATTCACCAGCGCTTTGGCAGGGTGCCATTCTGATTGAGAAGCCTGTATTTGCCCGGTAATCGTCGGTGGAATCTTTGTCAGTTGTCGCAGTAGATTGGATGCGTTGTTTGGCCCAAGTGAGTATCGGTTCGGGTAACTGCTCGCTTATTGCTATCGATGTTGGGTGCTGCATGGTTTCGTCGAGCAGCGTTTTAGCCGCCGGGGTAAGCCAGGTGATACAACCTGAGGTATTGATAACCAGCGCTGAGAATGCGCTATGGCTCAAGGCATTTTCAGCTCGTTGTTTGTCGCGAGCCAAGCCCAGATGAACATCTATTCTGGCTAAAACTTCCGGTGGACGTATCGGTTTAATGATGTAATCCAGGCCGCCTTCATTGAAGCCGCGCAGGAGATTGTCGAGCTCGCTCAAGCCAGTCATAAATAAGACTGGAATGTCGGCGTTAAGCGGATTGGCTTTAAGTCGTCGACAGGTTTCAAACCCATCTATACCGGGCATAAGAACATCCATCAAAATGATGTCAGGTTTTAAATAATCAATTTGTTCCAGCGCCGCGAGGCCATCGGTAGCAACCAATACACGGTAACCCGCTTCTGACAGAGTGTCTGACAGCAATGCCAGGTTACCGGGGGTGTCATCAACAATCATCACGGTGCCGTTGGCATAGGGTATTTCAGGTTCCATTTAATCATCTCTTGTTATGTGGCTGGAGATTTCTATCGTCCAAGGTACGTAAACTTACATTTTATGCAGCTCTTATTCGTGTCTATCAGTTAAATTGGCGTTGTCAGTACTTCAAACCAATAGTTTCTTGATCTCAGCAATACGGAATTCACCGGCCAGCACTTTAACTCTTGAGGCAAACGGATAATATTCCGGCTGATTCTTGGCCAGTTTATCAAGGTGTTTGTTGAGTCCCAAGAGATCGCCGATGCGAACAAAATGCACAAATTTTTCAATGATATCGGCAGGCGGTATCAGGAAAGGTTCTTCTGCTGATGTGCCAGGCATGTCAATATCTTCGCTCTGGCAAATCCAGTTCAGCGCCAGATGTAGTTTTAATTTATTCAGTAAATGCGGAACTTGAATGGGTTTAGCCAGAAAGTCGTTACAGCCGGCATTCATGGCGTTAAGACGGTCAGATGGATAGGCATTTGCACTGAGAATAATAACAGGCATCATCAGACCTTTTTTACGCAACTGAATGGCTGTTTCCGAGCCGTCTATTCCCGACATGGCTAAATCAAGCAGGATAAGATTAGGCCGGATTTTTGCAACTTTTGACAGGCAATCTTCACCCGAATCGGCTTCGGTCATTATAAAGCCCAAGGGCTCGAGGATGGATATCATTAAGTCGCGATGCTCTGGTTGATCGTCAACGACCAGTATTTTTTGCCGACGCCCCCGGTAACCGGCAATGTTTTTGATTTCACACAGATCAGGACTTGCCCCGAGATTGGCTAAAAATAAACGCACGGTAAAAGTAGAGCCCTGGCCTGGTTCGCTGGTTACGGTTAGCTCTCCACCCATGATTTCAGCGAGAATTTTGCTGATCGTTAAACCCAAACCACTCCCCGAGACTGCGTTTCCAGTGACATTTTGCAAGCGGGTAAAAGGCTGAAAGATGTCTTGCAACTGTTCCTCACGAATTCCTTCCCCAGTATCGGTAATCTGAAATTTGGCAACGCCACCGCTATAGCTGATGCTAAAAACAATTTCGCCGGCTTGGGTAAATTTAACGGCATTACTCAAGATATTAATTAAAATCTGCCCGACCCTTTTTTCATCCGCCCGAATGCTTTGCGGCAGCGTGTTGATTATCTGACAACGGAATGATAAGCCTTTGTCTTCTGCTTGGGCTTTGTAAATACGAACCAAATGCTCAACAAAGTCATGAAAATTAAAGGGTTCGTAGTTTAATTCAAACTTGCGGGCTTCGATGCGGGCAATATCGAGTATATCCTCAATCAGTGCCGACAAGTGTTCGCCGCTGCGTTTAAGCGTATCGACAGCTTGCCTTCTGTGCTCAGGTATAGCGGGATCTTTGTGCAGGATATATGAATAGCCGATAATACTGTTTAGTGGTGAACGAATCTCGTGGCTCATATTACTGAGAAAACGGCTTTTTGCCTGATTGGCGGCATTGGCCATCTTCATGGTTTCTTGTAATTTGCGGTCTGTTTTTTTATGCTCTTCGATTTCCAGTAATAATAACTGGGTTTGTTTAGCGGTTTCTTCTTGGGCCACCCGCCGACTTTCTGCATTCAGGATCAACCACCAGGTACACAGACCGATAAAAACCAAGAGCGAGGCATAGATTTTAAAAAAATTGTTTAGCAGTAATTGAAAGGCACCGAAGTCCTGTTGGACGCTCAATAAATCCTGATAATAAATTATGCTGATAAAAATTCCGGTCAAGACCGACAGGAATAAAAACATCAGCGTAAAACGCAGTAAGCGCAATCGGGAGGTCATGTCCATTCTGTTAGGCAGACAGCGTCTGGCCAGTTTCTCCAGATAATCATCGAAACGGAAGCCGGTTTTACAGGCATCCAGGCAACGCGCATCCAGTGTACAGCAAAGCGAACAGATACTGCCGGCATAAGCAGGACAATAAGCCATGTCCTCATGCTCGAACTCGTTTTCGCAGATTGAACATTTGTTCTGGGTTTTAAGATTGTTCTCGTCGCGGTCGCGTGCCAGGTAATCCTTGCCGCCAGTTAGCCAGGCAAGCGCAGGTGTCAGCATAAAAGCCAGTCCCAAGGCGATAAAGCCTGAAAACGCTTTGGGAATTTCTCCAAACAGACCCAGATAAGCCACTATTGACAACACTGAGGCGCACAGCGTGGAAATAATGCCGACCGGATTAAGATCAGGTAGATAGGCACGTTTAAATTCGACTATTTTTGGACTTAAGCCCAGTGGTTTGTTGATCATTAATTCTGCGGCAATCGTACAGATCCAGGCAATCGACATGTGAGAAAACAACCCCAGCACTTTTTCCAACGCGCCAAACACGCCAAATTCCATCAGTAACAGCGCGATTAACACATTAAACAGTAGCCAGACCACCCGACCCGGATGGCTATGGGTAAGCCGCGAAAAAAAGTTGGACCAAGCCAATGAGCCTGCATAAGCATTGGTTACATTAATCTTGATTTGGCTGAGAATAACGAATAGCGTGGTGGCCGCCAGCGCCCATTGCGGATTATCGAATAGTTTCTGGTAAGCCACCAAATACATTTGTGTCGGTTCATGGGCATGCTCAGGGCTGATGCCATGACGTATCGCCAAATGCGCCAGCAAGGCACCGAGTATTTGCCGGGCCGCGCCAAACACGACCCAGCCCGGGCCGCCGGCAATCATCGCCAACCACCAACGCAGTTTGTTGGAAGGCGTTTTGTCGGGCATAAAGCGCAAAAAATCCACTTGCTCACCGATCTGTGCCATCATCGAAAATGCCACCGTTGCCGCTGCACCAAACAATAGCCAGTCGAAGCCCTGACCGCTGCCTGCAAACCACAAATAAGTTTTTAAGATAGGTATTGCGTCCGGTTCACGCATCACCACTGCAATGTATGGCGCAATCAGCAACAGTAACCAGAGCGGTTGAGTCCACAACTGCATGCGGCTGATGGTTGTTATGCCGAAGGTCACTAAAGGAATCACAAGCATTGCACTGACAATATAAGCAATCGGCAGAGGAATATGAAAATACAATTCGATAGCCAGCGACATAATTGAGGCTTCCAGCGCAAATAAAGTAAAGGTGAACGATGCGTAAATTAACGAGGTGACTGTAGAGCCGATATAACCGAAACCGGCGCTGCGGGTCAGTAAATCAATATCGATATGGTAGCGGGCGGCGTAATAACTGATCGGCAGGCTGGTGATGAAAATAATGATGGCGACAATCAAAATGGCCCAAACGGCATTGGTAAAACCATAGTTGATAGACAAGAAACCGCCGATGGCTTCCAGTACCAAAAACGAGGTAGAGCCAAAAGCGGTATTGGCTACCTCAAACTCAGACCATTTACGAAAACTGCGCGGTGCATAACGCAAGGCATAATCTTCCATGGTTTCATTAGCCACCAGCGCATTATAGTCGCGGCGTATTTTTGTAATATGTTGATGAATATCTGCTTTCACGGCATTCGGTTAATCAGGTTACTATCCGGCAGCCAGCTATTAAAAGCTCGTCTGCATCATTAAATTACGCAGACTCGCCCACGGCCTGTCAAGGTACCGAGGGCGTATAGACAACGCTAAAGTCAGCGGCGCTCATGACCTAAATGGATAGTCAGCGGGGAGCCCTGATTGTTAATGATAAGCTCTTTATCGACAACACTGTTAGTTTCGCTATTGGCCGCGTCGGGTTTTTCAGAGCCAGCCGGGTTCGGCACCTCCTTAACCACCACTTGCACAGCAGGCATCCAGGCGGGTTTAAATGTTGTGGTGTCGGTTTTTTTATCGGCACTTGGCAGCTTTAAATCGTCCAGCAGATTGAAGCAGGTTGTGCTGATTTGATCGACCAGTTTTTCGAATACTTTAGCTTGGCTGGCATCAGAAAAAAATGCGCCAGTGCTGAAGGTCATTTTATGCACAATAGCCTTATTCTTACTGCCAATCTGGGTAAAGCTGCACGTTATCGGAAGTACATCTGCCTTCTGAAAATCAGCAGCGCGGGGGTCTGCGTTACCACTACTAAACGAGAAACCGACCGGAGTTTCCTGATGGACGATTTTATCCAGTCTCGCTTCAAGCGTATGCGAAAAATGCTTGTCTGCAAGCCTGACCGGAAACTGCCACTCAGCCAGATTTTTGTTCACCCGCTCCGCTAGCTGTTGCCAGGATAGATTAAAGCCGAACTGCTCAAGATTATCATCGGCAAGACTGAATTCAATGGCAGTAATTGCCGACTTGTCGAGGTTTGCCAACTCGGCGGCAAATGTCGGTGCGTTTGCCAGACCGGTAAAAACCAGCAAGCCGATAACGGCAAAATGTGTTGGTTGATGATACAAATTCATAGTGTCCCCTAAATAGTGTACCGATACTTTACGAAAACCAGCCTTTACCTGCCATACGTCAAATAACTGATAGTCATCTGACGGATTGTGCCAACTGGTTGGAAACTGAATAATTAGCTTCGCCAGTTTTGGCGGCATCGCTCTTGGGCGCTTGCATTTACAATTGAGCTTATGAACAAGGGGATTTTAAATGAAAAGTTATATTAAACATGCGGTAGGTGGTCTAAATACACGTCTGCTCTGCACTGCGGTAGTAACTGCGCTGGCTGCTGGTCATGCGTCCTCTTCTTATGCGGGAGCGACTTTCAAAATTGACGATACCAAATGGATTAGTCTTGGCTTGGGACTTCGTAGCAGCTTCCAGACAACTGAAGGTGCAGCGGGTTCCAACAGTAACAAGTGGAGTAACGACTTTAATCTGGACAATACTCGTTTGTATGTCAATGGGCAAATTCACAAGTATTTAAAGGTGGAGTTTAACACTGACTGCCAGACTTGTAGCAATGGTGGAGAACTTCGGGTGCTGGATGCGATCGGCAAGGTCGAATATAACTCTATGGTTAACCTGTGGGTGGGTCGAATGTTGGTTCCGGGTGAGCGCCGTGAGATGAACGGACCGTTCTATAGCGGTATTTACCAAACTTTTGGAGCAGGTACGCCGTTTGAGCCGGCCGATTACAATTTAACGATTCAAAATAACGGTACTTCTGCGGGGTCTTTTGGTCGTGATGATGGTGCCACTATTTGGGGTGCAGCCTTTAGTGATCGCTTGCAATATGCGTTCGGTTTCTTCCGTGGTTTGAGAGGCGGTGCCAACGTCAATGACAATATTATGTACGCCCAGAAAGTGTCCTACAATTTTTGGCAGCCTGAGAAAAACCCCGGCTATTACACCTCGGGTACTTACTACGGTAAAGGTGGCGATATTTTGACCGTTTCGGGCAATAATCAATATCAAAGCCAAGGTGCTGGTGTTGCTGCAAATCCGGGTAACTTTCGCGGTACCGGTGTCGATGTGTTGATGGAAAAAATATTGCCTAATAATGCGGTTCTTACCTTGGAAGGCGATTATAAAAATTACGGTATTTCAGGTGGTTATAGTCAAGCTGTTAGAGATAGCTGCCCAGCTGGCGGTTTATTCTCACCCGGTTGCGGCTTTGCAATGTTTCAAGGCCAAGCTTACGACGTGAGCGGTATGTACTTATTCCCACAAAAAGTGGGTATTGGTTTAATTCAACCTTATCTTCGTTATGTGAACATTAACCCTAATGGCGGAAGCACCAGCCGTAATTCTTACCAAACGGGTATCAACTATGTTATCGATGGGCATAATGCCGTCGTATCGTTAAATTATATGTATGGCGATATGGCCACTAAAGGTCTCGTCGATTATAGATCAAATGTTACAGGCAATAGCGTAAGCTCGCTTATGCTTGGCTTTCAGTGGCAAATCTAAACTTCCTTAACACTTCAGGATAACGACTATGAACAGATTATCTCCAAAACTACGACAACTCGGCATTGCCGGTACGTTGGCACTATTGACCTTCGCGACCGCTACGGTTAAAGCCGAAGACACTATCAAAGTGGGCGTGTTGCATTCTTTGTCCGGCACCATGGCGATCAGTGAAACCACACTGAAAGACACCATGCTAATGCTAATTGACGAGCAAAATAAAAAAGGCGGTTTGCTGGGTAAAAAACTGGAAGCCGTGGTCGTTGATCCCGCTTCCAACTGGCCGCTTTTTGCAGAAAAAGCGCGTGAACTGCTGACCAAAGACAAAGTTGCCGCAATTTTTGGTTGCTGGACGTCGGTGTCGCGTAAATCAGTGTTACCGGTTATTGAAGAATTGAATGGCTTGCTGTTTTATCCGGTTCAGTATGAAGGCGAAGAGTCCTCCAAAAACGTCTTTTATACCGGCGCAGCGCCTAATCAACAAGCGATTCCTGCGGTTGATTATTTGATGAATGATTTAAAAGTAAAGCGTTGGGTGTTGGCCGGAACCGATTATGTGTATCCACGTACCACCAACAAAATTTTGGAAGCGTATCTTAAATCCAAAGGCGTAGCCAAAAAAGACATCATGATTAACTACACGCCGTTCGGACATTCGGATTGGCAAAGTATCGTAGCTGACGTCAAAAAATTCGGCTCAACCGGTAAAAAAACAGCCGTTGTTTCAACCATTAACGGTGATGCCAATATTCCTTTCTACAAAGAACTGGGCAATCAAGGCATTTCTGCTGAAAAAATTCCTGTTATTGCTTTTTCTGTCGGTGAAGAAGAGTTGTCAGGCATGGATACCAAACCATTGGTCGGTCATCTGGCGGCATGGAATTATTTCATGAGCATTGATAGCACCAAAAATGCCGCATTTATTAAACAATGGCAGGAATATACCAAAAATCCAAAACGGGTAAGCAACGACCCTATGGAAGCGCATTACATCGGCTTCAATATGTGGGTTAAAGCGGTTGAAAAAGC
>CAIUYS010000432.1 GCA_903903365.1 uncultured Methylococcaceae bacterium | reverse complement strand
AGTAAATGGGGGGCAATTTTACTGGTGTCTATTGCAGATTTTACCTGGTCGACAAAATCCTGCTGCCTAAATTGACGAGAACTGACATTAATCGATAGGGGTGGTAGTTTTATCTCGGCATTTTGCCAGGTTTTAATCTGGTTACAGATTTCCATTAATGCCCATCGATCTATCGCCAGAATCAAACTGCTTTCTTCTGCAATGGGGATGAAATCTTTGGGTAAGAGCAAGCCTTTTTCCAAATGTTTCCAGCGTATCAGGGCTTCAGCAGCCATTGCAGAACCTTCGGCATCCACTTGCGGCTGATAACATAGTATAAATTGGTTGTCTTCAATAGCCGCCCTGAGATCTTGCTCAAGCGTAAAACGCAAATCTGCGGCTTTTTGCATACCGGAGTGAAAAAAACTGACAGTATTTCGACCACTGGCTTTGGAGCGATACATAGCAGCATCGGCTTGCTGTAGAAGGTCATCAGGACTTTGGTGATTATCGGGAAACAAGGTAATACCGATGCTGGTTGATATTTTATGCTGATAGTGGTCAAGCATAAATGGCTCATTTAAGGTGTCTTTAATTTTTTCAGCAACCGCCCAAGCTTGATCAGCCGCCGTGTTTAAGTGTTCTGAAGTGGCATGCAGTAATACAATAAATTCATCCCCGCCCAAACGAGCAGGCGTATCTTCTTCTCTAAGCACTGAAGCAAGTCGATTGGAAAATTGAACAAGTAATTGATCACCCACCCGATGCCCTCGTAAATCGTTAAGTAATTTAAAGTGATCTAAATCCAAAAATATAACAGCACCGTATTGTCTGTGCCTTCTTGCGCTGGCCAATTCCTGGTCAAATCGGTCCAATAGTAAACGACGATTAGGTAATTGGGTTAAAGGATCATAAAAAGCCATTGCATGAATTTTACCTTCGGCATCTTTTTTCTCGGTAATATCCGAAAACATATAAACAAAATGGCTCAATTCACCGGCATCATTTTTTACTGCGGCAATGGTTTGCCATTCCGGATAGATTTCACCGTTTTGTCGACGATTCCAAATCTCGCCCTCAAAGCGACCATACGTTTGTAACTGCTTCCATATCTCATTATAAAATAAGGGGTCATGTTGCTCGGAGGACAGTATTCTTGAGTTTCTCCCCTGAACTTGTTCTTGGGAATAGCCGGTGATTTCGGTAAATGCTTTATTGACCCGCAGTATTTTGGAATCCTTATCGGTAATCATTATGCCTTGCTGACTTTCAAACGTGGTGGCTGCCAACCGCAATTGTTCTTCGGTCTGTTTTTGCAGGGTTATATCAACCATAAAACCAAATAGCCCGGTGATTTTGCCGTTCTCTTTGGTTAAATCAATAAAGTTACGCACCCACACACAATGGCCGTCGGCAGCAATGATACGAAATTCAACTTCGTGATTCTGTTGATTTCTGATGATATCTTTATAGGCTGCCACAACAAAATCCCGATCATCTTCATGAATATGTTTCTGACAAAAATCAACTTCATTAAGCCATTGCCGAGGCGGATAACCCAATAAACGCTCGGCTTCATCACTGACAAACAAAAATCTGAGCGTATCAGGATCGGCTCGCCAGGCGATGGCGGTCTGCGTTTGTACCATCTTTCTTAACAGATGTGTACTGGTGACATGTCGCTTGCGACTTTTTTTGAGAACTTGAGACTGTTTATCAATTTTAGCGCGGACTGATTCATTCTGGCCGGTTAGCATTAATAATCCAATACTTATAAAACCGGTTAAAAATAGGCCGCCGGCAAACAGTAGCTCAACCGACTCCGAATAATAAACGGTTGGCTTGAAAATTTTTCCTAAACCTTCAACTGGATAATGGGGTGCCACTCGATAACTGACCGCGATTATTACCAATAGCGAAAGCAAAGGAATGCCCATAGTTAATAAACGTTGCTGCCATACGCTATGTGAGCGATCAAAGACTATAAAAAATAGCGGGGTAAAAATAAAGATACCCGTACAATCGCCCATCCACTGAGTCAAGCAAGAAAAGACAATCTTCT
>CAIUYS010000431.1 GCA_903903365.1 uncultured Methylococcaceae bacterium | reverse complement strand
TCAAATTTCTGGATGATTTCCATCAAATTGGCGCGGGTCATGATGCGCTG
Source organism: uncultured Methylococcaceae bacterium (assembly GCA_903903365.1). Lineage (GTDB taxonomy): Bacteria > Pseudomonadota > Gammaproteobacteria > Methylococcales > Methylomonadaceae > Methylobacter_C. The sequence goes on along the minus strand of CAIUYS010000431.1, from coordinate 5,957 downwards.
GCTGATAACCTGGATGCGTTGGTCTGCAAACGTAGTTACGGTAGAGCGCACCAAGTCGGATGGGATTTCCTGTTCTTCAATCAGGATCGTCGCCATTGAGCGGTAAACCGAAGGCAGTACAACAGACAAAATAATACTCAGTATTGAAATCACGATAAACGGGATCAATAAAAACTTGCTGCGTCGTTTGACTATATTTAAATAATCCTTGATATCGATCGCTTGATTCTCCACGCTATTTCACCTGATTGTTGGTTTGGGGTTGATAAGTAAATTGTAGTTGAACACCATTGTCTACACTAGCTTGAGGGCTATTTTTGAAATCTTGTTGGCGGTAGCTATAAGATAAGCCAACATTGATTTCTGGCGTCCATTTCCAGTTGATGTTGGGGTTAACAGACGCCAAAGTCCTGTCATTGGTAAATTGGCTATTTTGTTGTGCAGGCATTTTATAAAGAGAATAACCGGTTGAGAGGCCTGACGTTAAACGCTCGTAAATATTATACGTCGTGTTAATAGTTAGTTGGGTTTGAGTTTGCAAGCCTTGATTGGTAGGTGTTTGGTTTTGCGAGCCAACCAGTGAAATAGAACCTTTCTCAAAGGATTTTTGAATGGAAGCCTGAAAGACTCCGCCAATGCCATTGGTGTTGATGTTAACACTTTGATATTGCTGCTGTGTTGTGAAACCTATGCCAGGATCAAAGTAAACAGGAGTTCCTTGTGGAGAAAGGCCAACAAAACGAAGCTGAGGAACCAGCGACTGCAACTCTGTTTGCGAGTAATTGATACCGGCTGATACAAAAGAAACTAATTGTTCACTGAAGCTGTGTTGCCAGCCCAACTGGGCAACTTCATTGAACATGGTTCGACCTTGTGTAGGGTTTTTATAACGAGAACCTGAAAGCGTCGCATTAAGCGTGTCGTGTTCCGTATAGAGTTGCTTATAGGTACTTGACACCTGCTGATAATCATAATTGGTCAAGAAGGAGCTGGAGCTTTTTTCATAATTGGTATTGCTGTAAGAATAGTTAAACGTCAAGGAGCTAAGTTCGTTTAAAGAATACGAAACCGTTGGCGCTATATTGAGTTGTTTAGCCATGACCTGTGTAAAAGCCAATCCTTGGACGGTGCTTAGACTGTTTAATGATGACTGGTTGTTAAACGAGCCATCCAAGCCCCATTGCAAGCGCCCGCGCCGGTGTGCATAATCAACGTTAAATAACTGCTCGCTAATGTTAAGTGCGGTGTCATTGGTATAAAACAACTGGTTCCAGGTAAAGTTTGATTTTAAATCTACATTTTCAGTACGCAGGCCGGCATTTAATCCTGGTGATAACTTGCTGATCCAGTTTCCCGTGGATGTTGGTCGTAACAAGAGGTTGCTGGTATAGCGTTCACTGGAGCTTATTAACGGTTGAAAAAAATAATCGTTGGCTTGGCAAGAAAACGAGGCGCACAACATGACGGGTACTAAAAAGTCCTTTTTCATCTGGATTATCTAAAATAACTTAAGGCCTTAATTAAGGTACAGTAACCGTATCGCCAGACTGCAATATTATATTTTGTTCAAGATGATCACCATCCAGCACATCATCGTAATCAAAAGGGAATATTTTTACTTCATTGCCTATACGTCTAAGTACATGAATTGAATCTTCGTCGGCATAAACTGTTAAACCGCCTGCCAAACTAAGGGCCTGCATAACATCAATGCGTCTGTTGGCAGGATATTGTCCGGGTCTATTGACTTTACCAATAACAAAAATGGTATTGCCATTGTTTTGCAGGAGTTTAATATTGACGACAGGATCTGCTATATAATTTGCCAGTCTGCCGGCAATCGCTTCTTGTAGCGCAAAGATAGGCTTGCCGGCTGCCATAATGGTGCCAGCCAGTGGAAAAGTAATATTGCCATCAGGAGCTACCAACGTTTGCTCCTTTTGCATGCCTTCTTCTTTCCAAACCGAGATTTCAATAAAATCACCGGGCGAAAGCAGATAGTTGACGGTATCGGCGAGTTGATCATTAACGGGTTGATCTTTAACTGGCGGTAGGGGTTGCGCATCAGCTAAAGCACAAGATATAGATACCAGAAAAAAAGAAATAAAGGTAAGTAAGTGTTTCAAAATGATGTCCATTTTAGTAAAGATGTTTAAATAAGTCTTATGGCTGGGTCAGCCAAACGGTCTTAAGAAGCATTATAGAGGTTAGATGTAACAGAAATAAGACAAGCATAGCCATTCAATGAAAAATTACACGCTAATATGGCATATAATTTAATTTTTTAATTAAAGTGCATGTAAAACTGACTGTAATTATTTATCCCGCTTTTGAATAAAGAGGGGCGGGTGGCACTTTAAAATAAACAGCCCCTTTGTCATCCCTCTTTTTAAAAGGGCGAGGTCATTACTTATAACTTGATTGCTTTAATTTTATTAGGTTTCAAATGAAAATTTTTGAACTTAACAATTTTATCATAATAATTTTACTGTCATCAAGTTTTAATAAGCAGCAATCATAATAGAGCGCACTTTAACCAAGGCATCTTATGGTTTTTAAAATGTGAATGATATAAAATGCGTCATATTGGATACTGTAAAAGTAAAAAACCGGTTTTTTTTACAGCGTCTTCCCAGTTCTATCCGGCAGGATGACAGCATCCGTACCCCCTTCCCGTGTTGAGTATAAATTGATGGGGTATTAAAATTTTGCACAAATGTCGCTAATTACCAGTATTATGTTATTGCGTCGCCCTGATTTTCACGCCATAGATTTCAGAGATTAAATTTTTTAATTTACATCGCTGTAAGCTCATACAGATACCCTCCCTTAACCCGTACCGTAAAAATGAATTTAAATTCCCAAGATAACTTATTTATTGGCTTGAAAAAACCAACTACAGTCTTATTGCTCTGGATTTGTGCGCTGCTATTGCTTGGTTATACCTTCAAAAGCAGTCTGGAGATGATGATCACCATCTGGATAAACGTAGAGGAATATAGCCACGGTTTTTTTATACCGGTTATCAGTATTTATTTTTTATGGATTCGGCGCAGGGAATTAACGTTTGTTGAGTGTTTTAAAGACGCATGGCCGGGATTTGCCCTTGTCATCACGGGTTTGTTATTGGGTTTTTTAGGCGGGGTGACAACGTTAAAAACAGTTGAACAATACGCTTTTATTATCACCTTAACAGGCCTGTTTACAGTTGCATTTGGCTGGCGCGGGTTGCGTGTCGGCGCAATTCCCTTGTTGCTTTTGATATTTATGGTGCCGTTTCCGTCATTCATTCTCAATAACTTGTCGGCAAAATTACAGTTGATTTCATCCTGGTTGGGTGTTGAGTTTATTCGTGCCTGCGACATCATGGTTTATCTTGAAGGTAATGTCATTGATTTGGGCGCCTATAAATTACAGGTCGTGGATGCCTGTAGTGGCCTTAGGTACTTATTTCCCTTGGCCAGCCTTTCTTTTTTGTGCGCTTATTTGTTTAAAGGCCCCTTTTGGCAAAAAGCACTGGTTTTTCTTTCTTCAATGCCGCTGACCATTTTTATGAACAGCTTTCGCATTGGTGTCATCGGCATCTTGGTGGACAACTGGGGAACAGCAATGGCAGAAGGCTTTTTGCATGATTTTGAAGGCTGGGTTGTGTTTTTGTTGTGCATGGTTTTGTTATTTGTGGAGATGTGGCTATTTTCCAGGCTCAGCGGCCGAAAGGTTGCCTTTAACGAACTGGTTTTAATACCCAGTGAATGGTCAGGCGATACAAAACAGCCTAATCCTGAAATTAAATACAACAAATCGATAGTTCTGTTGTTATCATTAATGGTTAGTAGCGCCATCGCCTCCAATTTTATCCAGGAGCGGGAAGACATTATTCCTGCTCGTAAAGCTTTTCTTAACTTTCCATTACAACTGGGTAATTGGCAGGGTCGTAATGACTATCTCGGTCAATATTATCTGGATGAGCTTAAATTAACAGACTACGCTATTATCAACTATGCGCAGCCGGAATCAGGCGAGGGTATTAACTTTTACAGCGCCTATTATCAAGCCCAGCGTAGAGGCGTTGCGGTACATTCACCCAAAGGTTGTATGCCCGGTGATGGTTGGCAAATCACCGACTTTGGGCAGCGTGCATTTCCCGATATAACGGTTGATGGTAACCCGCTTGAGTTAAATCGTGCGGTTATTCAAAAGGGTGACAGCAAGCAATTGGTTTACTACTGGTTTCAACAACGGGGACGCACGATAACCAATGAGTATTTGGTGAAATGGTATTTGTTTTACGATGCCTTGACCATGAACCGGACTGACGGGTCTTTAATACGCTTGGTTACCAGTGTGGGTAACACAGAGGCTATTGAAAAAGCAGATCAACGCTTGCAAGCTTTTATGAGGCAACTGGTGCCTGAATTGCAGGGCTACATACCCGGAAAGCTGGCCGCTAAATAAACAGGCTAAGGCTCAATGCCGTTAAGTTTAGCGCGAGTTGTTTAAAAAACTGGAGTGCAATTGCTTCAGCTATTGCCTATAAAAACAGCGTAAGTATTCACCTCCCCCTTTGAAAAAGGGGGATTGAGGGGGATTTATCTAATAAAATATCCCCTAACCCCTCTTTTTCAAAGAGGGGGACTGAATAGTTACAAAACAGCTAAAGCTGTTTTACTCCCGTTTTACGCTTAACTTAACGGCATTGATGTAAGGCTATTTTAATTCACCACGAAGACACGAAGAAAGAAAAAACCTCGTGTCCTTCGTGGTGCTAATTTTTTATGATTTATCTATCAACTCAACCAACCAACAGAAGTAATCATGACTAAAAAAGTTGCATTAATAACCGGCGTCACCGGACAAGATGGTTCATACCTTGCAGAATTGTTACTGGCAAAAGGCTATGAAGTACATGGCATCAAAAGGCGTTCGTCGCTTTTTAATACCCAACGGGTTGATCATATCTACCAAGACCCCCACATCACCGATCCCAAGTTTTATCTGCATTACGGTGATTTAACCGACAGCTCCAACTTAACCCGCATTTTAAGCGAAACCCAACCGGATGAAGTTTACAATCTGGGTGCCATGAGTCATGTGGCGGTGTCTTTTGAATCGCCTGAATATACCGCTGATGTCGACGGCATTGGTACTTTGCGATTGCTTGAAGCCATCCGCTTTTTAAAGCTGGAAAAGAAAACCCGTTTTTACCAAGCCTCTACCTCAGAGCTTTACGGACTGGTACAAGAAATACCGCAAAAAGAAACCACGCCGTTTTATCCGCGTTCGCCGTATGCCGTCGCCAAACTTTACGCCTACTGGATTACCGTCAATTATCGTGAAGCTTACAATATGTATGCCTGTAACGGCGTGCTGTTTAACCACGAATCACCGCGCCGGGGCGAAACTTTTGTGACCCGCAAAATAACCCGTGGCCTGAGTAATATCGCCATGGGTCTGGAACAGTGTTTGTTCATGGGTAACATGGATTCACTCAGAGACTGGGGACATGCCAAGGATTTTGTGCGCATGCAATGGATGATGATGCAACAAGAACAACCCGAAGACTTTGTTATCGCCACCGGCGTGCAATACTCGGTACGGCAGTTTATTGAAATGGCCGCCGGCGAACTGGGTGTTACAATCCGTTGGGAAGGCACCGGCGTTGACGAAAAAGGCCTTGTTGACGAAATTCAAGGCAACAAAGCGCCGGGCTTAAAAGTCGGCCAAACCATCGTCGCTATTGATCAGCGTTATTTTAGACCCGCTGAAGTAGAAACCTTGTTGGGTGATCCCAGCAAAGCCAAAGAAAAATTGGGTTGGGTACCGCAAATTACTTTGCAGGAAATGATCGCTGAAATGGTCGAGTGTGATCTTGATGAAGCCAAAAAACATGCCCTGTTAAAAGAACAAGGTTTTAACGTCGCTGTTAGCCGGGAATAAACACATGAGCGATAAACAAC
>CAIUYS010000430.1 GCA_903903365.1 uncultured Methylococcaceae bacterium | reverse complement strand
GGCGACGGTTGCACCTTATAAGAAAAGGACATGCCAATATCAGAACCATCACCCAACAACTCTTCAAAGCGGGGCAGGTCTTTGGGGGTAGAAATAATCAATATGTCGGTGATACCCGAAAGCATTAACGCTGACAGCGGATAATAAATCATGGGCTTGTCGTAAATCGGCGTTAGCTGTTTACTGACCCCTTTGGTAATCGGGTAAAGCCTGGTTCCGCTACCGCCCGCTAAAATAATGCCTTTCATTAACTACTCCTGATAATATAAATTGATTGTTGGGTGTGTATATTGATTGCGATGCCGGAGCTTCGAGTACTCAGGTTAAAGTGGGAACAATAAATCGTCGCATCCATGAATTACGTAGCAGGAAGATTTTAAATTGTAGTAGTTATTCAAGTTTTTTTTGATTAATTGCAGCCATTATTTGCTGCTTATTATCTTCAAACTCATCAGTATCCTCAAAATGGTTCTCAAAAAAACAGCCATCCAAGAAGCCAAATAAAATATTATTTGAAGGCACTTCCTTAACAAAGTTTTCAATATTAAAAAAACGACCTTTACCCCAAAAGCCTTCTGCAAATCCTGATAAATAACGCACAAGAAAGTCCATTTGTTCAAGAGAGAATTCATCTGCAAATGCTGGATGCACAATGTCTCTTTCGTAGCTTAAATCTTCCGGTAAAATAATTTTACGAAACTTAAATTCAACAGCGCCCCTTAAATTAACGACATTAAGAATATAAGGCGTAACAGTCTGATCATTTAATACATCTATCTTAAAAGAAAAGTTAAAAGCGCCTTTCCAGTCATCATAATGGTTTCCGCTCTCACCAAATGCATGCCGAAACATCGTGTAGAATTCGGCTAGATTAAGTGGCGAATCCCTTTTCTTAAAACCATCTGTTATTTCCCATCAAATAAAATAATTTACGTCGATACAAATACTTTCCCTAAAAAGCAAGTAGAAATGATGATCGTCTATTCGTTTAACATGACAATGCAGATTTTTGTAATCAAGATGTGTTTCATATTTCTGGCTGATATTTTCAATATTTTCATCTGAATGCGTCATAATTATTCTTTTTAGGCACGTAATTATTCAGTCTCCCTCTTTGAAAAAGAGGGGTTAGGGGGGGTATTAGATAAATCGCCCCTCGTTTATCTCTACTCCCATCAAGTTAAGAAAAGCTTCGTCATTTCGGCCGGGAGGGCAAGGCGAGGGTTGACCGAGATCCAGTTGTCATGGATGGCAAATCGTATAAGTAGTTAAAAAACTTAAAGTAATACATCCATGTACTCTGGATCCCGGCGATCCATGCCGGTATGACGAACATTTGTAGTTTTTTACATTGTCATGAAGTATTAATACGAAGAGCAAGGCTAATCCCCAAACCTAAACTTTACCCACCAAACCTTATAGCCGTCATCCCGGCAGGGAATGCCGGGATCCAGTTGCCATGGATGGCAAATCGTAAAGCCGCTAAAAAACTTAAAGTAATACATCCATGTACTCTGTATCCCGGCGATCCATGCCGGGATGACGGGAAATTTGTAGTTTTTTACGCGCCAGCGTTACAAAAACTTAATGGCTGCAATCACTATCCCGCCAACGGTGAGGGTGGTTGCAAATGACCAAATCATAAAATGATCCATGCGTGAAGTCAGTTGATCAAATCGTTTCACAGTTTCATCCAGCCTATTTTTTAAAATAACTTTCGCTTAACCCTTAATTAATATGATTTGATAGTACTTAGAAAATTTCTATACAGGCATGATTATCTGTTAATAATGCTTGTTCAATAGCTTTTGAATAGTCTTGAAGTGTTTTAATCGTGGCAGCTTTGCTTTGATTACCCATTTTTAACCAAACTATTTTTGGCGGTTGGCCATAAAGTATAGTCATTTCATAAAAATCAGCATCTTTAGTAACGATAACAAAGTCATTGTCGATGGCATACTGCCTAATCATCTTATCATCTGTTTTTTCTAATCCTACTAAAGCCACTTGTGTCGAGAATGGATAAATATTTTGGATAAAAGGCACTATTCGCCTTGATATATTTTCATCCAGTAATAACTTCATGAGGTTTTAAGATGCACCACGTTGTGCTCACGATTTGCTGCAAAGCT
>CAIUYS010000429.1 GCA_903903365.1 uncultured Methylococcaceae bacterium | reverse complement strand
CTCATGCGACCACCCATAGCAATCCGACTTATGAAGTCGATGGCGTGGTGCATTATTGCGTTGCCAATATGCCGGGCGCCGTCCCTCGTACCAGTACCTTTGCCCTTAACAACCAAACAGCGGTCTATATACTCCATCTTGCCAATGAAGGTCTGGAAGCTGTGCGTAAAAATCAGGCTTTGCAATATGGCCTTAATACCCACCGTGGTCTGGTAACTTATCCGGCGGTAGCTGAAACCTTTAATTTGAACTACATTGAGCCTTTGCAGGCATTGAAAGGATAAAAAGAGTGGCAATGCGAATTTTGCAGAACCAAGGTGATTTCGGCTATCAACTTAAGCCGGGACAGAGAATACCCCTTTAAGGGATATTCTGTACAAGTGTCCCGACTAAAAGTTGTAGCCTCTATTCTTTAGGCTTCCGCCCCGCTATAAGCCACTAATGTTTTTTTCTGGGTATTTGGCAGTATGCCATAGAGCCCCAACTTATGCCTTAATACATTACGGCTAATGTCTAACAACCGCGCAGTCTGAACCTGATTTTCCTCGCAGAATCCAAAAGCGGTTCGTATAATTGTCTCTTCCAAAATTTCAAATAGTTTGGGTGGCGCTTGCTCACAAAGACGCTGTAATGCACCTTCCAAAGATGTCATTGACACGATTGACTCTGGTTCCAGAATTCTAACACCAGATAACTGAAAATCTTCAGGGCGTAAACAATGACTGGGGCAAACCAGAATCGCTCGGTGAATTGAATTTTCAAGTTCGCGGATATTGCCTGGCCAATCATAATTCAATAAGGTAACTTCACTGGCTGGCGATAACTTGATTTCACCATAACCCAATCGCTCTCCGTAAATCTTCAAGAAGTGCTTCGCTAAAGGCATGATGTCGCCCGGTCTTTCTCGCAAAGGACTTAACTGAATGGTTGCAACGTTAAAACGGTAATATAAATCGGCGCGAAAATGAGAAGCGGCAACTGCCTGTTCCAGATTGACGTTAGTGGCGGCAATAATTCTGACATCTACCGGTACAGGTTGCCTGGAACCCACTTTAACCACTTCGCGTTCTTGTAACACACGCAGTAATTTTGCCTGCATACCCAAGGGTAAATCACCGACTTCATCAAGAAACAAACTGCCTTTGTTGGCCGTTTCAAACCAACCCTCTTTACTAGTAAAAGCACCTGTAAACGCCCCTTTTTCATGGCCAAATAATTCACTCTCGATCAGGTTTTCACTCAACGCTGCGCAGTTTAATGCCCCAAAAACATTTTTACTACGTTTGCTAAGGGCATGAACATGCCGGGCGACAAGCTCCTTACCCGTTCCGGTTTCACCGATAATCAAAACGGTTGCATCGCTAGGCGCGATACGCTCGATCTGTTCCAGCAATCGACGAGAAACAGGATCCTCAAAAACCAGAGCAGTCGCACGGACAGACAATGATAACGAACGTGACTGCAATTCATCAAACGCCAGCAACGTCGAGGCTTGGTCTTCTTGTCCATTAGCAAAATTTCTGCCTATAAATGTATCCATAATAATGTACTCGTTTGCCTTGTAAAATCATAATACCAATATTATTGGATTTGGTGGTTATGATAAAACAACCATAATATGTAATAAAACGATATTATTAGATTTTTATATCTTTAAAAAAGATGTGTTGCCTCATTCGGCAAGCTTTTTTACTTCGCAACATCGGTCAAATCAACGACTATTCTGTTGCCATGGCAATAACACCTGTTGAATGACTGCTTGTAAATCAACACATTACTTTTAAACCCCCATCACGTTTCTGAAAACAGACCGCATCAGCTAAAACTGAATCGAAAATATTAGCTTTTTTAAAACAGACCCCTACGTCATTCTTGATATTATTTTTTTGCAATAGCACCTACCGCTTAAAGCAGTGGCATAAAATCTGCTTTAAATCCTTAAAAACTTAACCGAGAAAAGTCCATGAAGAAATCAATCCTGTTTGTTTCACTCCTGTTAAGCTCTACGCTAACTTTGGCGGCTGATCAGGCTGCTTCAGTAAGTCCAGTAGCGCCACCCGAGGCGGTTCCACTTCCTGCGCCCGCTGCGGATGCCAAACCTAAAGAACCACTGGGCTTTTTTATTACCAGTGTCGGATTAGGCAAGGGTGCCGAACTGGGTGGCTTGGCGGGTGCTGACGCGCACTGCCAAAAACTGGCACAAGCGGCGGGGAGCGTTAACAAGACTTGGCATGCTTACTTGAGCACCCAAGCCGTTGGCGGTCAACCTGCGATTCATGCCCGCACCCGAATCGGATTTGGCCCTTGGCATAACGCCAAAGGTGCGGAAGTCGCCAAGAATGTCGAACATTTACATGGCGATAGCCTGGAAACAGCAAGATTGGGTAATAATTTAAGCAGAACAACGGCGATTACCGAGAAAGGCGACGCGATTAAAGGCGCCGGGGACAAGCCCAATGAGCACGACATTCTTACCGGCTCACTACCCGATGGTACCGCTTTTCCCGATACTGACGACCATACCTGTAAAAACTATACCAGCAGCGCCGCTGAAGGTTCTGCTCAGGTTGGCCATTTTGATCGTACTGGCGGCGGCAATATTTCCTGGAATTCGGCACATGCCAGCAAAGGCTGTGGTCAGGAAAATCTGGTTAAAACCGGTGGCGCCGGTTTGTTTTATTGCTTTGCGATTAATTAAAAAATTTGTAACTAACCAGCGGTAAAAGACAAAACGAGAGAATCAACTTCATGAGCAAATACCATCTCAACATAAACGGCACGCCGAAAACCGTCAACGTTGCCGCTGATACTCCCTTGTTATGGGTATTGCGTGATCATCTCAATCTGGTCGGCACCAAATTCGGCTGCGGTATCGGCCAGTGCGGGGTCTGTACGGTGCATATTGACGGCGTGCCCACCCGTACTTGCCTGACCCCGATTTCCAAAGTAGGTAAAAGCCAAATCACCACCATAGAAGGACTGACTAAAAATGGCGACCATCCTTTGCAAAAAGTTTGGCAAGAACTTGATGTGCCGCAATGCGGTTACTGTCAGGCCGGTCAAATTATGACCGCCGCTGCGCTGCTTAAAAAGAACCCACAGCCTTCGGACGCAGATATTGATACTGCCATGGCCGGCAATCTGTGTCGCTGCGGCACTTATCTTCGTATTCGTGCGGGTATTCACCGTGCGGCAGAAATCGCCGGTAAGGAATCAGCATGAACTCAACTCATCTTGAAAATGCCGGGCGCCGTGATTTTTTGCGCAAGTCAGCGCTCGCTGGCGGTGGACTGGTACTTGGTTTTTATCTCAATCCGGCTGACAGCGCGGCAAAACGGATCGCTAAACCGTCCACTATTTTAGAAACGGCAGAATTTAAACCCAATGCCTTTATTCATATTGCACCGAACGGCACGGTAACATTAATCAGCAAACAGCCGGAAATCGGCCAAGGTATAAAAACCTCGCTGCCCATGGTGATCGCCGAGGAACTGGAAGTCAACTGGAAGGATGTTGTTATCCTTCAGGGTGACCTTGATCCCGTTTATGGCAGTCAAAGTGCCGGCGGCTCACGGTCAACGCCAACTAATTACGAAGAGTTTCATCGGCTGGGTGCCACGGCACGCACCATGCTAATCCAGGCAGCCGCAGAGCTTTGGAAGCTTCCGGCAACCGAGCTTATCGCGAAAGACAGTGCCGTTCATCATCTTGCCAGCGGAAGGCAACTGGATTATGGCAAGCTGGTCGAAAAGGCCTCGACCTTACCGGTTCCTGCGCCCGAAGCGGTTATTTTAAAAGACGCAAAAGATTATAAGCTGCTGGGCACTCGTATCGGTGGCATAGATAACCCCGGTATTGTTACCGGAAAACCGTTATTCGGCATTGATGTGAAGCTGCCAGGGATGCTTTATGCCGTTTACGAGAAATCGCCCGTTTTTGGCGGCAAGGCCGTTAGCGCCAATCTTGATAAAATCAAATCGCTACCCGGTGTACATAACGCTTTTATTATCAAGGGCGGAACGGATCTTAAGGGCTTATTGCCGGGTGTCGCTATTGTGGCCGACTCGACGTGGGCGGCTTTTAGTGCGCGAAAACAACTAAAAGTCGTCTGGGATGATGGCGAAGCGGCGACGGAAAGCTGGGCTGGCTTTACTGCCAAAGCCAAGGAACTATCGACTCAACCTGGCACCGAGATTCTGCGCAATGACGGCAATGTTAAAGCGGCGCTTGAAGGCGCGGCGAAAAAGGTGGAAGCGGCTTACAGTTACCCTTTTATCTCACATGCCAGTATAGAACCGCAGAATTGCACGGCTTGGTATAAAAACGGCACGATTGAAATTTGGGCTCCCACGCAAAATCCGGAAGCCGGTCAAAAAATTGTTACGGAAACACTGGGCATACCCAAAGATAAAATTACCTTGCACATTACCCGTAGCGGCGGCGGTTTTGGTCGACGCCTGATTCCAGATTATATTATTGAAGCAGCCGCCATTGCCCAACAAGTCAAGGAACCCGTCAAATTGACGTGGACGCGCGAAGATGACTTGCAGCATGACCAGTATCGCGCCGGTGGCTTTCACTTTTTGCAGGGCGGACTCAATGACCAAGGCAAACTGATCGCTTGGCACAACCATTTTGTAACGTTTGCCCACAAGAGTATTAAGGATGGCAAGACAACGCTGGAACCCGGTAGCGGTGCCAATCTGTCCGGCGACGAATTTCCCGGACGCTGGGTTGAAAACTGCCAGCTGGAGCAAACGCTATTGGAATGCAACATTCCAATGGGGCCTTGGCGTGCGCCACGCAGCAATGTGTTGGCTTGGGTATTTCATAGTTTTATCGATGAACTGGCGCATGCAGCAGGTCGTGATCCGCTGGAGTTTCGTCTGGAAATTCTGGGCGACAAGGACATTATCCCCGGAACCGGCAAGCAAGACCTGCCTTATGATGTCAACCGTATGAAGCACGTCTTACAGCATGTGGCGGAAAAAGCGGAGTGGGGCAAAAAAACTTTCCCGCGCGGTCAAGGCCAAGGCGTGGCTTTTCATTTTAGTCATCGCGGCTACATTGCCCAGATCGCTGAGGTGACCGTGTCCAAAGAGGGGAAACTCAAGGTTGACCGTGTTGTGGTTTCAACCGACATCGGTGCGCAAATCGTCAATCTGAGCGGCGCGGAAAATCAAGTACAAGGCTCGGTGATTGACGGTCTTAGTGCGCTCATGGTTCAGGAATTAAATATCGAGAAAGGACGTATTGTCCAAAGCAATTTTGGTGATTATCCACTGCTGCGCATAGCCGATGCGCCGACTCGGGTCGATGTGCATTTTCTCAAGACCGATTATCCGGTCACCGGTCTGGGTGAACCTGCACTACCCCCATTGGCACCGGCGGTGTGTAATGCGATTTTTGCCGCGACCGGCATACGCGTTCGTCAATTGCCGTTACTGCGAACTGATCTGAGCTGGAGTTGACAGGCAAAAATAAAGGCTGGAAAAACGGCATACAACTCACTTTAAAAAAATAGATTGGATAAACCATGGCTAATAAAATCAATCACCTGATTGATGCCTACCGGCAATTAAATCAGCAAACCGAAAATTGCGTACTGGCAACCATTATCGAAACCTCCGGTTCGACTTATCAAAAAGCGGGTGCGCGTATGTTGATAACAAAAGCCGGTGAACTAATCGGTTTGCTGGGCGGCGGTTGTTTTGAAAGAGACTTGGTCGAACAGGCGTTACCGGTTTTTGAGACTGGAACAGCCAAGACGGTTTTTTATGATATGCGCTCTCCGGATGATGTTATCTGGGGGCTAGGTCTCGGTTGCAATGGTGCGGTAAGAGTTTTACTGCAATTATTAAAAGCGGAAGACAACTTTAGCCCCTTGAATAGCATAGCCGTTGCAGCCCAAGCCAATGTGACGGGAGTTCTGGTCACTATCTTTGAATCAGAGCATGTCAACTTTCCCGCCGGTCACAGCCATTTTCTGCCGGTGTCAACGGCCGGTAACCGGCAACTATTATCTTATGACCATTTTCCTTTTACGACCTCAGCACTAAAAACCGTATTGCAACAAAAGCCGCGCATTGAAATGCACGTCATCAACGGCCAAGTCATCAAAGCCTTTTACGATCTGCTGCAACCGCCCTTGCGCTTGCTGGTTATTGGCGCGGGTACTGATGCCATTCCCCTTGTACAATGCGCCAAAGCCCTTGGCTGGCGCATCACCGTGATAGACTAACGGCCCGGCATTATCAAAAAGATGCTTTTTCCGTTAACCGGCCCGTTATTACATCTGATGCCCGAAGAAATTCGCGACAACCTGGATCTGGATCAATTTAACGCATTGATATTAATGACGCATAATGTGGAATACGACCAGCGCTATCTTAAGGCAATCGTAAATTGTCACATCCCGTTTATAGGACTGTTAGGCCCCGGACATCGTAAAGAGAAGCTATTAAAAAGCTTGGGTCATGAAGCATCAAAAATAAGCGGCCGGGTGTTTGGGCCGGTAGGTTTGGATATCGGCGCAGAAACACCGGAAGAAATTGCACTGTCCATCATGGCCGGTGTTCATGCCCAACTAAACGGGCGTAGTGGGCAACAACTGTCTGCCAAGTCCACAGCCGCTTTATATGAATACAGCCATCAATAATGTTTATGCCATTATTTTAGCCGCCGGTGCATCCAGCCGCATGGGCAGCCCCAAGCAATTACTCGAATGGCGTAACCGACCTTTGCTGGAACATACCCTTATCAATGCACGCTCAATTTTCAACGACCGCATCGTTGTCGTGCTGGGAGCCAACAACGAATCAATACAAACAAGCATCGATTTGGGTACCGTTACTACAATAGTTAACCCGGACTGGCAAGAAGGCATGGCAACTTCCCTTCGTGTCGGCGTTCAAGCATTGCCTGCATCAGCGACCGCTGTACTCATTTTGCTGTGCGACCAACCGTTAATTAACGCCACCCATATTCAAAACCTGTTAACTGGCTGGCAAAGTGCGCCGAACCACATCGTCACCAGTCAATACCATCATTCCGTTGGTGTTCCCGCCTTGTTTCCTGCCGAATTTTTTGAGGATCTGCTGACCCTAAAAGGCGACCGGGGTGCCAAAGCGCTGTTACTCAAATTTGAAAATAATTTACTAAAAATCCCTCTGCCCGAAGCAGAACTGGATATTGATAGCCAAGAAGATTTTGACTATTTAACCCGCCATTATTCTGCCGACGAGTAATCGCAAGTGGTAGGGTGCGCATCGCGCACCTAAAATCGCATCCACTAAACGGTTTTATTTGCACCACAATCTATTATTTTCTATCAGGTGCCTATTAGGTTTCTACTCTGGCATGGTTGTGGTGCGCGATGCGCACCCTACTAAACTGCCGACGAGTAATCGCTGATCATCAGTTTCAGCAAATCCGCTTTATGACTATAAGATACCTCGCAAAAATTCACTTTCCCTTCAACAAGGTGTTGCTCAGCAAACACACAAGTAACAAAAGGTTATTCAAACTGATGCTTAACAAGCAGCCGACCAATGGACGTTCGTTGAAAATAACCTGACTTTTAAGTTACAAGCCATTCAAAGAATAACGTACTGATAATAAATTTAATTTAATTACAACAGGTTATCAGCATTTAAAAACTATTTTTCTCGTTCTTAATAAATCTCTATAAATATGGCATGGTAGCTGCTTACTCTATAAGCAGTACCCACTAAAGCCGATCGCTTAGGGGTTATCCCCATCGATTTACACTTGAATCGACAGGGTTCGGTTACTTTTTAAGAAACGGGAGATCTCTCATGAACAGTCCTTTAAAAGCGTTTAAAAACAATGAACCGGCAACGCACGCGCCGGACAGGAAAAAGGCTAATGTCATTTCCATTAAGTCGGGTACCCATCGCCTGATAAAAGGCTTTACCGGCTCATCAGTTGCCGTGGCATTGGGAGATTTTAGACACGGCACTGAGTATCGCGATACCAAAGCCATGGACTATCTGCTTATCGGCATCTTGTCGATACTGGTACATAGCGTGGTGGTCGATCACTTTAAGCAGTTACCCGATGAGCAAGCATTGGTGGAGCCGGTTAAGCCGCCTTCCAAGGTGCAGATTTCGTTTGTTCGGCCACAACCGCCCAAGCCGATTATTCAGCCGCCGCCTCCACCCAAAGTGGTTGCGCTTAAGAAGCCACCCAAGCCCAAGGTACTACCCAAGCCTGCGCCTCCCGTTATCCAGCCGCCGCCTGCGCCATCAACCAGTACGGTAGTTGATGCGGCGGCTCCCGTGATTCCGGCACCACCCGCCCCACCCGTTGAAAAAGTGACACAGCCGCGAGCGGGTGCCGGTTATTTGAATAATCCACCGCCGGTTTATCCTGAAATAGCCATGGATCGTGGTTGGGAAGGCAAAGTACTAATGAAAGTTCATGTGCTTGCCAATGGTAAACCTGACACTGTTGCCGTACTTAAATCAAGCGGACAAGCTGTATTGGACGATGAAGCGGTTAGAACCGTTAAAAAATGGACATTTGTTCCGGCGATGCGCGGAACAACCCCAATTGATGGTTCGGTAACCGTTCCTATTTCTTTTAATTTACAAAGTTGAGATTTTATTTATGACAGAAACAACATCTACTGCAACGGGAATTTCCCAAGCAGCGACCCAAACACCCATTTCAGGCGCTGAACTTGCCGCCGCAGCTAACGGAGCGGCGTCAACCGTTTCAGATATTGCACCCGCGGCTACAAAGCTGGCGTCAGCGGCAACGGATATAGCACCGGCGGCTCCAGAAATCACCTCGGCTCTTATTGTGGATGCCACTTTATGGATTTTAATTGGTTTCTCAGCCGTAACCTGGGCTTTGATACTGATTAAAGGCATACAGCATTTGCGGATTTCGCATCACAACCGGATTTATGGAAAAAAATTCTGGGGGGCTTCGGATTTTCAGGCGGCATCAGCATTACAAGGTAATGACGGCCCTGCCGCCAGAGTCGCTGAAGCCGGCTTTGCTACTTTGCTGGAAGCTGACGGCGGCACCACCACTCACGATCTTGAACATACCGGTGATCGCCAAGAACTGCTGGATCGACGCTTGCGCCAACAAATGCAAAAAGAACGCAGTGCACTGGAAAGCGGTCTGGCCATATTGGCAACTGTCGGTAGTATCTCGCCATTTGTGGGTCTGTTCGGCACGGTCTGGGGAATTATGGGCGCACTAACCAGCATCAGTAAAAGTGGCTCAGCCAGTCTTGAAGTGGTTGCCGGCCCCATCGGTGAAGCGCTTGTTGCAACAGCCGTGGGTATTGCCGTCGCAGTACCGGCAGTTATCGGATACAACTTTTTTATTCGCAGAAACAAGGTAATCTGGGCATTTCTTGATGACTTTTCTATCGACTTTGTTCATCTTGCCTTAAAAACAGCGTTCTTGATTAAGCGTCAAGGATCCAGCACGGTTGCCTCGTCACACTATAACGAGCAAGTGACAAGAAAACCGGTTCTTAAAACGAATCATGATGAATTACAAGCGGAAGGAGCACAAATCTAATGGCTTTTAATACAAAAGATGACGGCAGTGATGATGTAATGAGTGAAATCAACGTCACGCCGTTGGTTGATGTGATGCTGGTACTGTTGGTCGTTTTTATCGTAACAGCCCCTTTATTGACCCAAGCCGTACACGTTAATTTGCCAAAGACCGCCGAGACTGCGCCGCCCGAAGAAAAAGATGCGGTTTATATCAGTGTTGATGCAACAGGAAAAGTGTTCATGGACAAAGCAGAGATTGCTATCGAAGCCTTTGAAAATGAACTAATAACCCGTAAAGCCGCCGATCCTGAAATTGCTCTCAATCTTAACGCAGATGATGCCGTTCAATACGGCACCGTTGCAAAAGTAATGGCCTCAATAGAAAGATCGGGCATTACCAAGTTAGCGGTTCTAACGGCTCCCAAGAATTAGCGGCAGAAAAAGATTTCGGCTTCCCAATTAAAGCGGAACCATTTTACAGATAATAGATGCCGATTGTTAACCGCAGGGCTATTGTTTTAAAAAACTATTTAACGCTAATCCAGAGGACAAGATGTTACCCATAATTTCACATTCAAAATTATTTTCAGTGCTGGGCGCTTTGGCGTTTGCAACGGCTGTTCATGCTGAAGATCCTGTTACGCCGCCTATTCCCGGTGTGGCGGCAGGCGG
>CAIUYS010000428.1 GCA_903903365.1 uncultured Methylococcaceae bacterium | reverse complement strand
GTTTTTTAAACAACTTGCGCTTAACTTAACAGCATTGGATACCATCCCTTTAAGGATGTTATCCGTGTGAGTTAAATTGTCGTGTAGTGGAAATTTAATTTCTGAAAGACTATAAAACACTTAAGGTATTTTTTCGACCCAACATAAAATCCGTTTAAATCCGTTTAAATCCGTTTAAATCCGTTTAAATCCGAATAATCAGTGTCATCCGTGTTCTATAGCTTAACCCAACAGCTACTGAGCAGCCTAATCCGACTGCGTGGTAAATCGGCAAGGTGCTTCACCCGTTATGGGCGGCTTGATTGCCCAGCTATAATGCAGCTCTTTTCCTCGTGGTGCATGACCCCAGGACAAAGAAAACTCGCCTTTTACAGTGGCTTGACTAAACAACAATGTATAGGCATCGGGAACTGTTTCTGTTTTAACTATGATGATAAAAGCACCGCAAGACGCCACATCGTGTGCGTTTACCCAAGGCGATTCCAGAGCGTTATTATCGATAAACAAAGTGGGTTCGGGTCGGGCATAAAGCAACACATTGCCACCCGTCCAGGAATCTGAAATTACGATGGCTAACGGCTCTTTTTGTTGCGCCGACCAGATTTCAGTCACTTTGTTGGCTAATGCTTCACCTGGAAAATTTAACCTAGCCGCACTACCCACGGCATTGGGGTAGATTAAGGCGACCACAAAGAAAAAAATCAAAATAATGGCCTGCGTTATCCATGCCAACCCACTAACCACTTTTAAAAGTTGCGTGTCATCCAGTTGCTTATAAAAACATTTTGTTAGCAAAATACCCGAAGGCAGAAAAAAAGCGGTTACCCAATTACTGTTTAACGGACTTGCTGATAACAACGGCACCATCATGGCCAAAATCAGTGGCGTTAACAGAACAACCAACAAGAAGCGTAAATCATGGTTTGATTCAGGCAAGTCGGCATCAGGAATCGTCTTAACCGTAATAGTGCCTTTCTTGATAAAGAACCAAACTCCCAGCAGCAGCGGTAAAGCAAAGACCAAGCGAACCATCACGTTGGCAACAAAACCGATAAGAATGCCCAGTCTGCTGTCTGATTCTGCCAATTTATCATGGATATAAGTAAACGGAATCCAGTTATTATCAATCAGCCAAAGCACATGGGGCGAAATCACCAGCATAAAAATAATGCTACTGACGAGCAAACCCAAAATAATGCGCGTGTCTGACCATAAGCGTTGCCAGATTATCACTACAAAAAAACCGGCTATTATCAATATAGCACTGTATTTGGTCAACATCGCCAAGCCACAAACAACACCCAGCCACAGCCAACTTGAGAGCGACTTGGGATTGCAGAGTGCGCTGTAAAAATAATATAAGGCCGCCGCCGTGAACGGCAAAGAAACCGTATTGTGATTAAACGTAAACGCTCTGGAATTATGATAAGCAATTAACGAAGTGATGAGTACGGCGACAATCGCCTGCTTTTTTGGCAGCATTTGTTTTGCCAGCAGCCAAACATAAAAC
>CAIUYS010000427.1 GCA_903903365.1 uncultured Methylococcaceae bacterium | reverse complement strand
GCTACAAAAAAGAGTTCATGCCGGTTGGTTTACTAAAATTGACTGGCAGCTATAGGTGAGTAAGCAGACGCCCAGCTATGGAAGTTCGGTGACCGCTATGGGTCGTTGGCTGACGATCAAAAATCTCAATTTAGTTGATTTTCAATGTCTGCTTTGCCGTGTGCTTTGGGCCATTTTAAAGTCCTTCTGATCATTGTAAAACGATGTAATTTCCCTTTTTATATTAAAATATTTTCTGGCGAAAAATAGCTTAAGACTTATTAACAATGTCTACGTAGAACCCCATAATTGATCAGTAAAATAGTATTCAGTATATTTACTTGTGTTGATAAGTGATACTTAACAGTATACAATTTAACAATGATAAAAACTTTTCGACATAAGGGTTTGCAGGTCTTTTTTGAGACAGGAAGCAAGGCGGGTATACAGCCGAACCATGCTGGAAAATTGCGCATATTGCTGACCACATTGGACAGCGCAAAACGTACAGATGATATGAACGCCACTGGCTGGAAGTTGCACCCATTGACGGGCAACCTTGATGGGCATTATTCCGTGACTGTAAACGGAAACTGGCGATTAACCTTTACCTTTGATGGCGAAAATGCCGAACTGGTTGATTATTTGGACTACCACTAGGAGTAATTGATATGAGCAGAATGCACAACCCCGCACATCCCGGCGAAGTATTACGGGAATGGCTACCGGAAGGTATGACAGTAACAAAGGCAGCTGAAGAATTGCATGTTTCTCGCGTCACACTTTCTAAAGTTCTGAACGGTAAGGCAGGCGTAACGGCAGGAATGGCCTTGCGCCTTTCTGTATGGCTTGGCACGTCCCCTGATGTTTGGCTAGGTATGCAAACGCAATGGGAGCTATGGCAAGCAGAGCAACAACCACGCCCGAACATCAGACCACTTGTCAGGCAAGCAGCCTAATCCAAAAATGACCGGCTTAATGCAAGCCCCTCCGGGAATGTGTTAATTTTTAGTTGGAACTGACCGCCAGCATAACGGCCAACTGCCGCCTGTCGCTGTCATAAATAATGTTTGGAATAAAAGCACATCGAGAGAGATGTGCTCTGTTGACCTTAAATATTAAGTTCTCAAACAGCGGCGAAATATTGCCGGCTTTTGCAAAAAGAGCGCTCAATTGTTTCCAGTAACCGTTAACAATTACCAACCTATAGATCTATTGAATATTAATATTTAATAGACTAAAAAAACCAGCGCTGAAAGTAAAAAAGCAGGAAGCCGTTTTACAACGCCAAAATAAGAATCCTTGGTTTAACCACCACTCCCAGCATAATTTGATCGGCAATTATCAGAATTTTATAAGATATATAGCCATTAACTTAACCGTAGAGTAACAGGTAGTTTTATAAGACTTTTAGATGCTCGACCGACACCTACAACCATTCCATCGGTGACAACCAATGTTCCAGTCAATGTATTACCATTTACAATAGTTTCAAGTGTCGTTGTTTCACAACATCCAATATGCCACTCTAAGTCAGATTTAAATAATCTGAACTGAGGATCACTGTAATAATGGGCGTCATTATGGATATCTTTGAATTGTTGTTTGCCTACCTCTTTATCAGATTTAATTGAATAGACTTCATTATCATCAATAAATATTTTAAGTACTTCATTGACACCATCGTGCTCTTGATCATGTGCCTCCTCATTAATGAAATACGCGTCACCTGCATCAGCGTTATAAACAGGCTCCTCTGTACCATAATCTTCTTCCGGGCTAGCGATAACTGAAAGGTCTGTTTGAGTTGCAAGTAATGACGCTCTATAATCTGCCAACAGTTGATGTAATTGCTTGTCAACCTGCTCTAAAGCTGACTGGGAATCAATCCACCAATCTGTAGACCAGATACGAATTACTTCCCAACCCAAACCTCTTAACACCTGCTCTCTTAAAAAGTCACGATCTCTTGCTGTGGCAGAGCTGTGATAACTGGCGCCATCACACTCGACAGCACTCAGATACCGGCCAGGTGCATCAGGGTTAATCACGCCAAGATCAATCCTGAATCCGGATACGCCCACTTGAGAATGCGTTATCCAGCCTTTCGAATGCAGCCGTTCAGCAACGGCTTGTTCAAAGGGTGAATCAAAAAAACCACCCGGGGCACCAACTGCTTCCGTCAGTGCGGAAACGCCTCGTTGTGCATATTCCAGAAAATGTTTTAAATCTCTGATACCTTCCGCACCGGTACGTGATAAATCGATTTGTTCCGGTTTTAATGACGCAAACACATGCATTTCTTCTTTGGCTCTAGTCACAGCAACATTTAATCTGCGCGTACCACCGGCTTGATTCATCGGGCCAAAATTCATACTCAATTTACCGGCGGCATCTTTACCAAAGGTTATAGAGAAATAAATTAAATCACGCTCATCGCCCTGAACACTTTCCAGGTTTTTAACAAACACTGAATCAAACTTATCTTCAGCAAAGTGTGGCTCTATTTCCGGGTATTGACTGCGTGCGACTTCAAATAAATCACTAATCAATTTTTGTTGATCCATATTGAAGGTCACAATGCCAATTGATTTAGTAAAGCCGGGTTGACGTAATTTGGCAACAATATCCTCGACAATCGCGACTGCTTCACCTCGATTGATACGATGCTGACCTTCTTTATAGATAGAATCAACCGCATGATAATACACCGACAAGCCACGAGTATCGTTATTCGGAAAGGTAATCAGTTTACCTCCGTAGTATTTATGATTAGAAAAAGTGATTAACGATTCACAACGCGAGCGGTAATGCCAATTTAGATTAATAAAAGGAATATTTGCGGCTAAACACTCATCCAAAATGGACTCCATATCCTCTTCGAAATCATCGGAGTACTCGTCCCCCCCTGATCTTTTAGCAAAGAAAGCGCTAGGTGAAAGTTGCTTTGGATCACCGACTACAATCGCTTGTTTAGCTCTTGCAACTGCGCCAATGGCATCCGGTACGGTAATTTGACTGGCTTCATCAAAGATAACCACATCAAAAGCCTTACTATTAGCCGGCAGGTATTGTGCTATGCTCATTGGACTCATCATCACACAAGGCGTCAATTTAGTAATCACCTCCGGCATCTGACTCATCAATTGCCGCAACGGCATATGGCGTGTTTTCTTTTGAATTTCACGCGCTAACACGCCCCATTCAGAGCCCTTCTTAATATCTTGTGGCTTAGGAATACCGGCAGCCAACAGCGCCCTGACATAGTCCTGAGTAAGTTGCATAAAGTCTTTATCTAATTGATGATATGTTTCGATTTTTTGACGATGCTCAGCCGGAATAAAATTCCTCAACACCTCGTCATGATCAATTACCGAATTTACCCACCAACGTGAATAATTAACCAATAACAATTCTTTTGCGGATAAATCCTCGGTGTGCCCCTGTTCAATACCGTCAATTAAAGTAGCCAAACCGGCGGAAATAGCACTCTGTCGGACTTTTCTCCAGGCACACCAGTAACGTAGTTTGTTTTTATGCGCTAACCAAACATCACATTGCTCAATAACCTGTTGGAAGAGATCAGTTTCTCCTGTTGCTTTAAAAACATCCCCCGCTTGAGAACCGATAACGGTAGCCAACTGCCCTGTATGTTGTTGATAATGACCCAGCGACTCTAAATAGGCAGCACCTTTAGCGCCAATGGCAGCATTGCACTCTAGTAACTCATTTTGATCGATTACCAACTGCGCGATACGCTGTTTATTAGCAGTCGCTTGTTCAGTGTCTGCACTCGCATTGACCAAGGCACTTAACACACCATCCAGCCATTGACATGTACTTCTAATCCAGACAGTATCGGAATCTACGCCCTCCCAATATTTGCCAATCACAGCCCCTAAATGTTGGTATTTGGCAATTTTGCCCTGTAAACGCTTAGCCTCAATTAAATTATCGAAATCACCAGACAGGGTCTGCGGATGAATTTTTTTACCTACATTTTTTCCCAAGGCCTTTTTAATCGAGCGTTTACCTAACCACTTGGCTAAAAACCATTTCTCTTCAGATTCGCTCCACTTGTTTTTAAGTGCTTCCAGATCACAGTCCAATATAGAGCGTTTAAACGGATTTTTTACGCCCTCCATTTGGCGATGAAATTGTTCAACCAGGTCAGACAATTCCAATAGCTCTTTTCGCTGCATCGCCCCTTGAGGCGAAAATCCAAAACCATAGTTTTCAGCAAAAGCATCCGGTAATAACTCCGCCAATTTTTGTAAGGCAACTAATTGGGATGCTTGGCTAAAAATCAAATTTAAACCCAAATGCCGTACATACTCATTCGATGTATATTCCAGCGCTTTAACTATTTGCTGCACATTGCCGGCTAAACTTAACACCTCACTTTGCCAAGAAGGCGACCATTCGCCAGTAGCAATTTGTGAAAAAACATCCAAACCAATGCCTGCCAACTCAATACTATTGGCATCAATACGGTTAGTAATTTCATGTAATGCTTCAAACGCCTCTAAGGAATGCTCCGCAGGACTATTCCAGTGCAGCTTGATGACCGGCACATCACTGTACTTTATGACCACGCCCATTGCCTGATGTGGCGTCAGTCCATTCGGGTAACGATGATGTAAGCGTTCCACGTATAGGTTCAAATCGCCTCTGACCTGCGCTAAGCGTTCGGCTTCTTTTTCCCAATTCATCCCTGAAATATCAACAGCGCCCCAAGCTTTGCCTAATTGCGCAATAACATCTGATTTTTTGGCTTTTGCCGAGTGTAATTCAAGACAATGCTCACCTAAACCGACTTGAAGCAAGCGTCGATAAACCACTTCTAAAGCTGCCGTTTTTTCTGATACAAACAACACGGTTTTTCCGGTCGCCAATAATTGAGAAATCATATTGGCAATGGTCTGACTTTTACCCGTACCGGGTGGCCCGATTAAAACAAAATCTTTACCTGCTTCAGCTGCATAAACAGCCGCTATTTGCGAGCTATCGGCTAACAGGGGAATAAATGTATCTCTGGGGTGTCGCGCGGCATCGAGCTGTCTAGGATCCGGAAATTCAATACCCGTTCCGGTATACATATCTCGGGGACTTTCAATTAAATGTTTAACGACCGCGCTTTCTTTTAAGGCATCGACACGTTCACATAGATCGTTCCACATCAGATATTTGGCAAATGAAAAAGTGGAAACAACCACGCTCTCCTCAACCTCCCAACCGGCAATATCTTTTATCTTTATACGTAGAATATTTAAAATTTTCTTAACATCCAAGCCATGTTCATCGGTCGGCAGATTACTTGCCAACTCAGGAATTTCAAGTGCAAAATCTTGTTTTAGCAATTCCAGCAAAGTGGGGTTAAACCGAGGCTCGTCCTCATGGGCTTGTAACTTAAAACCAGAGCTCACACTTTTACGTGTTATTTCAATTGGAATTAAAATTAAGGGAGCCCTATAAATTCGCAGTGTATCTTTGCCATTGGACCAATTTAAAAAACCTAAGGCAATATACAGAATATTGGCCCCACTCTCCTGAATTGACTCTTTCGCTGTTCGGTAAAGTTCCAGTAAATCAGTGGTAAGTTTTTTGTCGTTCGTGTTTGCAATCAGCTCTTTTTTAGATAAATGCCTCTGCAATTGTTCAGTAAGCAAACTTTCCTGATGTTGTTGCAAATACAATTGCTCGGAACGCGGATCACTGGCAAGCTTTAATGTATCAACCGATATAATCTTAAATTGTTGATGATCAGCCAGCATATCTTCAAGGCTGGCGATATCGTTACAATTGATTTCGATTGCCCGGGTACGACTGGTAAAGTTTAATAAGCGATTGCGCATGGTTAAATCCAGCAACTGACGCTTCCAGTTTTCTATACGTGCTTCTGGCGTATCTAAAATGATCTCCGGGTTATCATCAGAATAAAAAGACTGCTCGGGGATGTCGGTGATAATTTCAACCGGCAATTCAACGTCATCCACGACAACGTTTGCCTGATATCCGCTCACTAACTCTATATCAGATAAGGGTTTGATACGCGCAGATCTGGCACGCTTAATATCAATCGCCAGAACAAAATCCGCATCATTATTTAATTTATCTTCGGCTGCTTGTTTGGCCAAGCTAAATTTAGCCGGTGGTTTATTCGTACAAAGAGTCGTTTCAAATACGATCAATTCATTTAATTGACAGCGCTTACGCAACGCTTGAACGTCATAAATTACCGCAGATGAAAGATCGTCATCACTTAGCCAGCAACCGGTAAATGCATGACCTTTGGTAAAGATAACCAACGCATTTAAACCCGATTGCTCAAGGCAAGATGCAAATAACAACGACGTATCCAAACAGGTTGCCAGACGGTTTTCCGCTATTTTTGAAGGCAAGCGCACCCGCTGTCCTTCTTCTTCAAAACTGGCCGGCGGGTTTGTATAACTGAGATCCAACTTGCAGACTGCACTCCATAGCGCACTGACAATAATTGCCACGCGTCGTGGACTTTTGGATTGGTAGCCTTCAATTGAAGCTAACTGACCACCCGCCTCAAGCATCTTCGACGCATCCCGTAAAATGGCTTGCACCGCTGCATCATTAGGCTGTACAAAGGCCGCCAGAATTTCTGGCAATATCCGTGTGCCCACCCATTCATCTTTAGCTAATAATTCAACTTTTTGGGTTTTAACATCAAGTAATTCAGTGCCTGATCTTAGCGTAAACGTCATTTCACCCAGTAATGACTCGTGAATAGCACGCAAAAACTCGGCATTTAGCTCAACTCTGATATCCTCTAAAATCACTTGGCTATCAGCGGCAAGCTTATCTAGGAACCAAGTTCGTTCAACAAGAAAACCGGGTGAACTGGTCAAAACCAATTCAAGATCACGAAAACTTTGTTGGCTACTATTTCTTAATTCAATTTCCGTAATTAAGGGTAATGAATTTTGCTGAAAGGCGAGGTTAAGCTTTGGAATAACAGAGGTAATAATCGCTATCTTTTTATCTTGCATGATGAATATTTATATTATTTTTCGAAAGTGCTTTTTCATTAAAACAAATGAAAGAGTCTGTTTGGCTAAGATAATTGCCCCTGATGTAGGTTTACCTTAAAGGATAACTCGTACTTTAAGTTACTTATATTTTACAATACTTCGGACAGTTTTGATAAATGGTACTTCACGAATAACAAGGCTTGTGGCGGTTTGTGGAGAATTAAATCAAACTTATACAAAATGCAGAGTCGCATTAAATATTAACCAATTGAAAATTAATGAGTTATTTATTAGTATAAATATCAGGTTTTTGAGGTGATTCGTCAAATAACATATCATTTCAATAGCTTAAAGCTGTCCGAAGTATTGTTAAAGCAAAGACCTAACATAAAAAAGCCCTCGCATAAATGCGCCCTATGCAAAAAAGCCCGAGTGTCATTCATTTTACACCAAGGGGTACAAGGCCGGAATGTCAGTAATGGATTGATAAAACTACTTTGCCAATGACTGCTATAAGAAAGCTAATATTCATATTCGAATGTCGCAAAAGGGTGACTGACGACCAAAAATCTCAATTTAGTTAATTTCTAGTGTCCGCTTTGCATATCCAGGACAACAGAAACGTTTAACTGAATTTAAACCTGAAAACCTGATCGGTTGCTGCACCCAATTTCGATATCACTCGCTGAACAGTTCGGCGTGAGTGCCGGTGCGTACAAATACGATTAATCCATGTTTTCCACTGGCATCTAACCTATATGCCAACAAAAAGTCACCGCCGATATGGCATTCGCGGTGTCCTTCCCAATTACCTTTAAGCGGATGATCCAGCCATTCTGCACCGAGTGGGCCGTCGTTGGCAATGAGCAGCAACATGGCTTTTTTGAGCCTGTTCAAATCGTACCG
>CAIUYS010000426.1 GCA_903903365.1 uncultured Methylococcaceae bacterium | reverse complement strand
CAAAATTCCCTGCAACTCTGGAGCCTATGGTTTTCCCTGATCCTGTTATTTCACTGGCTATCTCACCAAAAGATAAAGCCGCTTCTGAAAAAATGGGTATTGCACTGGGTAAAATGATTCAGGAAGATCCTTCTTTCCACGTTGAAACTGACGAAGACAGTGGCGAAACTATCCTTAAAGGTATGGGCGAGTTACATCTTGACATTAAAGTTGACATCTTAAGACGTACCCATGGCGTTGATGTTGTCGTTGGTAAACCTCAAGTGGCGTATCGCGAAACCATTACCAAGTCGGTTGAAGACGAATACACCCACAAAAAGCAATCAGGCGGTTCAGGCCAATACGGCAAGATCAACTACATTATTGAACCCGGTGAACCCGGTTCAGGCTTTGTGTTTCAATCAGCGGTTACGGGTGGTAACGTACCACGCGAATACTGGCCTGCTGTTGAAAAAGGCTTTAAAAGCATGTTGGATAAAGGTGTTTTGGCCGGCTTCCCTTGTTTGGACTTTAAAGTTATCTTAACGGATGGTGCTTTCCATGCGGTTGACTCCTCTGCAATTGCCTTTGAAATTGCTGCGAAAGCGGCTTTCCGTCAGTCAATTCCAAAAGCCAGTCCACAATTGATTGAGCCCATCATGTCGGTAGATACTTTTACGCCATCAGATCATGTGGGTGATGTTATTGGTGACCTTAACCGTCGCCGTGGCATGATCAAATCTCAAGATGCTGGCGTAAGTGGCGTGCGTATCAAATCAGATGTACCGTTGAGCGAAATGTTCGGCTATATTGGTGACTTGCGCACCATGACTTCTGGTCGTGGTCAATTCTCTATGGAGTTCTCGCACTATATGCCATGTCCTAAAAACGTAGCAGAAGAAGTTATCAAAGAAGTTAACGAACGTAATAACGCTAAAAAGAAATAATCAAGACAGTAGCCGGGCAGACAACTGTCCGGCTATATCGGTAGGTGCAAGCTATTTGTACCTGCCGTATTTCTTTTGTTTTGAATTTTTATTTTCGACCCTTGAAACGGGTGATTTCAAATCGACATCACGCTGTCGTTTGCCTAAGATAAAAAGCCTATCCTCAATACCTTCAATCTTTTTTATAGTGGTTGCTATTAAGTCAACGACATCATTTTTTTCAGATAATCGCTTGTTAAAAGCATCTCTATGTCCGGCATGAATTAATCGAGCCTGCACTCATTCCATCCCAAGTATCAATCCATTAGCACAAACCAATTTCCCTAATTAAGGTAGAAAGACCACAACTCCAGTAATGAGTTTTGCAGTGGTGTGAAGCGGTTAGCCAAGCAACTTAGGGTAATCTTTCAGCGCCCAGCCTAAAACGTTGACCTGTTTTTTTGTTGGTATCGCGCAGCCCTTATTAAAAACCTTTTTACTCTATAGCCAAAACCGGAATAGCGGCCAACAGCTTTTTGGTATAGGCATGTTCAGGTTGTGTCAGTACTTGCTCTACATTGCCATGTTCTACAATTTTGCCTTGATACATCACGGCAACTTCATCGGCTATTTCTGCAACCACGCCCAGGTCATGGGTGATAAATAAATAGCTTAAGCCTTTTTCCTGCTGCAAGGTTTTGAGTAATTGAATAATTTGCGCTTGCACAGAAACATCCAGCGCACTGGTCGGTTCATCACAGACAATGAGCTTGGGATTAACTGCCAAGGCGCGGGCTATACATATCCGTTGCCGCTGACCGCCGGAAAATTCATGCGGATAACGCAACGCTGAATCAGTTGGTAAATCGACTTGTTGTAATAATTGTTTTACGCGATCCTTGCGCTCGGCAGAGCTGATGTTGGGTTGCAAGGCACGGATGCCTTCGGCGATGATGTCGCCGACCAACATTCTGGGATTCATTGAGGAAAAAGGGTCTTGAAAAACAATCTGGATATTGGCGCGTTGCTGTCTTAAGGTTT
>CAIUYS010000425.1 GCA_903903365.1 uncultured Methylococcaceae bacterium | reverse complement strand
TTTTGTAATTGACGACTGCCTTCATGAAAAAATTCACTCATCGCTCCTCCCGGGAGTTAAGTAGTATGGAAATCGTAATTATTCAGTCCCCCTCTTTGAAAAAGAGGGGTTAGGGGAGATTTGTTAAATAAATCCCCCTTAATCCCCCTTTTTCAAAGGGGGAGGTGAATACTTATCAAAGTATTGCCTTGCTGCTTGTGTCCTATGCCATTTAACTTAATAAAAAATTAACAAGGAGATGCTGTGGATATTCATGAGTATCAAGCGAAAGACATTTTAAGCGGTTACGGGATTAAAATCGCTGAAGGCGGATTGGCGTATAGTCCTGAAGATGCCGTGCAACGTGCCAGAGAAATTGGCGGGCATGTCTGGGCAGTAAAAGCACAAATTCATTCCGGTGCTCGCGGTAAAGCCGGTGGCATCAGGATTTGTAAAACCCATGATGAAGTTGAAGCGGCCGCCGAAGCTATCTTGGGTAAAAGACTGGTAACCCATCAAACCGGGCCTGCGGGTAAAGTCTGTTCAAGACTCTATATCGAAGCGGGTACGGACATTGTAAAAGAATTGTATTTTTGTTTTTTGGTTGACCGCAGTTCAGAACGGATTGTGATGGTCGGTTCTGCCCAAGGCGGTATGGAAATCGAAGAGCTGGCGCTCAATAATCCGGAGGCCATTACCAAGATTTATATTGAACCCGCTGTTGGTTTACAAGATTATCAAGCCCGTGAAATGGCGTTTGCTTTGGGGTTGGATGCCGAAATATTGAGTCATGCAGTTAAAACCATCAAAGGTTGTTACAACGCCTTGCGTGCTCTTGATGTCAGTATGTTGGAAATCAATCCGTTAGTGGTTACGCGCAGTGGTGAATTAGTCGCGCTGGATGCAAAAATGGGTTTTGATGACAACGCCCTGTTCCGACAACTAAAAATATCCGAATTGCGCGATAAAACTCAAGAAGACCCGCGTGAAATGGCTGCTGCAGATCGCGGTTTAAGCTACGTTGGCTTGGATGGCGATATCGGTTGCATGATTAACGGAGCCGGTTTAGCCATGGCGACGATGGATATGATTAAACTGGTAGGTGGCGAACCTGCCAATTTCCTGGATGTCGGTGGCGGTGCCTCGGCTGAACGTACCGAAAAAGCCTTTCGTCTGGTTTTGGCTGACAAGGGCGTTAAAGCCATGTTGGTTAATATTTTTGCCGGTATCAACCGTTGCGACTGGATTGCTGAAGGCGTTGTGCAAGCGGTTAGAAAAATTGATATGAAAGTGCCGTTGGTTGTGCGCTTGTCAGGCACTAACGTAGAAGAAGGCCGACGCATCATTTTAGAAAGCGGACTGCCCATCATTATCGCTGAAACGTTGGCCGAAGCGGCTGAAAAAGCGGTACAAGCACGCAACGAAGTGGTTGCAAAAGAAGCAGCCCTGGAGATTTAAATGGCTATTTTTATTAACGAAACAACGCGCATTATTGTTCAGGGTTTTACCGGAAAAATCGGTACGTTTCACGCGCAGGACATGATTAACTATGGTTCACTGGTGGTCGGCGGCGTTACCCCCGGCAAAGGCGGGCAAACCCATCTTGACTTGCCGGTTTTTAATACCGTTAAAGAAGCCGTGCAACAAACCGAAGCTGAAGCCAGTATTATCTTTGTACCCCCTGCCTTTGCCGCCGATTCCATCATGGAAGCCGCCGATGCGGGCATCAAATATTGTGTAGCGATTACTGACGGTATTCCTACCCAAGACATGATGACCGTTAAAAACTTCTTGCGTCGCTTCCCGGAAGACCAGCGCATGATACTGACCGGTCCTAATTGTGCCGGTACCATCAGTCCCGGACGCGCCATGCTGGGCATTATGCCGGGACATATCTACATGCAGGGTAATGTCGGCATTGTCGGCCGTTCAGGCACTTTAGGTTACGAAGCGGCTGATCAAATGAAGCGTTTGGGTATTGGTATTTCTTCGTCTGTGGGCATTGGTGGTGATCCTATCAACGGCAGTTCACATCGGGATATTCTGGAAAAATTTGAACAGGATGACGAAACTAAAGTTATCTTGATGATTGGTGAAATCGGTGGCCCCCAAGAAGTCGAAGCCGGATTTTATGCCCAAGCACACATGAAAAAACCGGTTATCGCTTATATCGCCGGCTTAACCGCCCCCGAAGGACGCCGTATGGGTCATGCCGGAGCGATTATCTCATCAGCGGAAGAAGGTGCCGCAGAAAAAGTCGCCATACTCAGAGAATTGGGCGTTATCATTTGCCATACACCCGCAGCAATGGGCGAGACAGTGGCGGCCGTATTGGCCAAAATGTAAACAGATTAGACGTTTCCCGCAGCAATCGGGCATTCTCTTATCGTAGTGGCAGGCTTTATGCCTGCCCTTTGATACCGAGAT
>CAIUYS010000424.1 GCA_903903365.1 uncultured Methylococcaceae bacterium | reverse complement strand
TTCCGCAAGGTTCATTGCTTTAAAGGTTGCGCAGTAACGACCGGCAACCCACATAACGGCATACGTAGGAATAAGGAAAATATAGGCAGGCGATACACACCAGCCGCTGGTGCCATTTTCGATAGCGACATAATCAATCAATCCAGCCAACACCATCAAAAAGCCCAAGAAGGCTTTTTTACGGTAAAAACCGGCAAAGAAAAATACCGCTAAGGAGGCATCGGGAAGATGCAGCACATCACCAAAGTGATGAAAACGTGTCAACACCATCAAGGCAATCAAAGGGATAGGTAAATACTCGGCTTTTAGCCATTGTTTTATGTTCATAGTTTTATAGTGTGGTAGATTAAAAATAAAGCCGTCCCTGGCGTATTGGTTAGTTATTATAATGGATTGAAAGGAAAAAGTTTCTACCCGCTGTGTTATAAGTATCAACGAGTTGATATTGCTTATCCAAAAGGTTATTTAATTTAGCACTTAACATCCAGTTTTTGTTGATGTGATAGGCGGATCGTAAATCAGCCGTGACATACCCACCCACCTTGACGGTATTTTCCGGATCATTAAAGCGATTGCCTTGGGCTAAAATATTAGCGCCCAAATCAAAAGAGCCAAACGTTCTGGATAAATCAAAAGCCAGCATTTCCGTGGCTCGACGAGGCAGTCTGGCATTGGTTTCCATATTCTTTGGATCCAATAAATTCATGGTCAGCTTACCATTCCAGCCCATCAATTGCGATCCTATTTCAGTTTCAATACCTTCAATTTGTGCTTTGCCAATATTTTCCGCACTAAAGTTATACGTTATCGGATCCATTGTAGGGGTAATCAAATTGTCGATGTTGGTATGGTAAGCACGAACTTCCCATTGTCCCCAGTCATGGTTGCCAATAATCCCGGTTTCATAGGACTTTGATTCTTCCGGCTTCAGGTGAGCATTACCATAGTTAGGGTAATAGAGATCATTAAGGGACGGGGCTTTAAACGCATTGCCAAAATTTGCCAACAGGCTAATGCCATGATCCCAATTATAACGCCAGCCAACACTTCCCGTAATAGTGTCACCGAATGCCTGGTTATTATCGAAGCGTATTGAGGCATTAACAAAATGTTTAGTCCATAACCGGCTATGTAATTCTGTAAATACCCCAATATCATAACGAGAGTTTTGATTGTAACTTTCTGAGCTATTGACTTCATCCAAGCGATAATCCGAACCCATAGTCACTTTATGATTATCGGATAATTTAACCTGATTCAACCAACTGGCATTCCAGCGTGTGCTGTTAAATTTGCTGGAGAAAGAACCGTCCGGAGCAAACTGGTTACCATCATCTTGGCTTTGCCCAAAACGTAAGGTTGAACGCCAGTTTTTTAAAACATCCATGCTGGCTGACGTGCCGACAACCTGTTCTATAAAGTTGGTTTTATTTTGATAATTCCCGTCATAGTTAGTCGTCCCTTGAGTTCTCAAGAAGAAAGCTTCAACTTCCCCATTATTTTTAAAGTGGCGTCCAACTCTGGCATTGACTGCTGCATTGTTATAACCATCATTATCAGGTTGATTAACGCCATAAGGACCTGGGGTTGCTTGTTGAGCATTAAATCCGTGCGAACCAAACCCTGACGAGCCTAACGTGTACCAGTTATCTTTCCATTGACCACTGACTGTACCAGCCGCCTTATAAGTATTATAAGTTCCACCACCTGAATCCAGCGTTATAGTTGGTTTTTCGGTTGCCGCACCTTTGCGGGTAAAAATCTGGATAACGCCGCCCATTGCTTCCGAACCGTAAAGACTCGATTGAGGGCCTTTAATAATTTCCACACGCTCAACAGAATCCATTGGAATAAACTCAAATGGCGTAGTTCCCAACGTAGTAGAACCCACTTTAATGCCATCAATTAATACCAAGACATTATCAGAGTTAGTGCCTCGCATAAATAAACCGGTGGTTTTACCGTAGCCGCCTTGTTGAGTTATGTCGATACCACTTGTACCTTTTAATAACTCAGGCAAGGTTTGAACCTGCAAACGCTCAATATCTTTTCTGGTATAAACAGTGGTCGCAGTTGATAATTCATTTTCAGGCGTCTCGGTTCTGGTTGCCGTAACCACCATATTGGGTAGTTCTAAAGAATTATCGGCAGGATTTTGTTGTGCTTGTGACTGGGCATTAAAACCCACGAGTAATAAGGAGCTGGCTATAAATTTTTGCATAATTGTCCTCTGCGCCGCCCGCGCATAAAGATTGATTAATAACAGCGGAGGACAACAGAAGAGAAATGAAAAACACGGGCGCGCGTAATCACTACGCAAAACAGCCCTCCGCTGTTGCGAATTATACTCACGGCCGGTCTCCGGGCTTATAAGTGGCGTTAACCTGAATCATCACCTTCCCATGTTGGAAAACACAGTGGCGTACTGATGATTCTTTACTTATATACCGTTGCGGGGGCAGCGTCGGATTTGGTGTAAACCTTACCGACTTCCCGTTTAACCATTAGATTTAACTATCTTCTGGAACCTGAAAGCAGACGATAATTATAGGGGGTAATCTTTATAAAGCAAGTTGTTATGTTTTTTCTCTCGTTTCATCATGCATCGATTAGCGCTGACAAACATGACAAAAAACCGTTGAGCGGTTAGCCAATCTTATCTCATTTAAGGGGTGTTGGCAGTCAACACACGGTAATCCCTTGCGGCCGTAAACCCTAAGTTGTTGCTTGAAATAACCGGGTTTTCCGGCTTCATTAACAAAGTCTCGTAAGGTAGTGCCGCCTTGTTGAATGGAGTTTTGTAAAATCAGCCGAATACATTCAGCCAATCTTTCATAACGCGCCAAAGAAATCTTCCCTGCCTGGCGCGAGGGCAAAATACCCGCCATAAATAACGCTTCATTTGCGTAAATATTACCAACGCCCACAACAATGTGGCTATCCATAATAAATGATTTTACCGGCACTTTCCGGTTTCTGGACAGGTTATAAAGCAGTTCGCCAGTAAAATCAGCCAATAAGGGTTCGGGGCCTAAATCTTTAAGCAACTTGTGTTCGGCAATAGGTGCTGATGTCCATAATACCGCGCCAAACCGGCGTGGATCGTTAAAACGCAGCACCTTGTCGTTGTTAAAAATAAAATCAATATGATCATGTTTACCCGCACTCTGATTTGTCGTTATAATGCGTAAACTGCCCGACATGCCTAAATGCACCAGCATCGTGCCGGCATCGGTAGCAAAAAGCAGATACTTGGCCCGCCTGGAAACTGATTGAATACTGAGACCCGTTAAAGTCTGGCACAGCGTTTCCGGTACAGGCCAGCGTAATTTGGGTTGACGAATAATAACCTGTTTAAGCGTTTGCCCTTCAATATGTGGCGCAATGCCACGACAGGTTGTTTCAACTTCAGGTAATTCGGGCATCGGTGGTTAGGCTATAGTTTGGTTTGAATAATGGAAAGTTTACCATGTTTACGATGGGTCACTAAGCAGGACCGGATTTGCAAAGCCCGTCCGGTTTAAGTTGTTCGACAGGTTTAACCATTGTATGGAAAGTCGATATAGCTTATATTATAAAAAAGCTAACGACTCAGTAGATGTTGTGTTCGATAACGGAACACGGATGACACTGATTA
>CAIUYS010000423.1 GCA_903903365.1 uncultured Methylococcaceae bacterium | reverse complement strand
CGATAGTCTGGATTCAAAGCCTTCTCTTGAGCTACGACAGGCCGCGAATGAAAGCGCCCTTTTGGCGCGTTACTTGCCAGTCCTGCACAAGGCTTGGCTGGATTACCCGAAAGCTTTACCGCCGGGGGCTGTGGAGGCGTTCCCGTGGGTGGAAAAAACCGTGGAAGGACGAATGGCGGCTATCCTCAGACACCGCGTTACTATGGATTGGAACGGTGGGGTCTTGGTGTTGACGCGTGAATTCTATGCAGCGCACTCCTACAATTCCAGCCAATGGATAACCGGCTGCCTTCCTTATAGTGATGGTACGGTGGTTTTTCAGCAGGTGCGCAGCTTCACCGATCAAGTGACGGGAATGGCCAGCGAGATTAAACATATAGTCGGCAGGAAGTTGCTGAAAGACAAAATGCTCAAGTCTTATGAACGCCTTTGCAGTATCTTGGGTCAATGCCCTTGATTATTTGGCGACGCAGTTTCAGGTCACAAAGTAGCCGTCGGTTATGCCCCGGCCCGTTATTAGACAGTAAACGGCTCCAGTCCAAGGCGGTGGGCGCTGTTTCGACGGACAACCAGCGCTGCCACTTTTCCAGGAAAAACGCCACCAGGTTTAAGCTGACTTCGGTGGTTTGCCGATACGTGTTCGCTCTGCCTAACGGTGGGCGCTTCGGTTAATTAATCTGCGTTAGCCGCTTGAGGGTTTCCGGTACGCTCCAAATAGTTTTCCCACTTGCGTGCGGTAAGCCGCTGAAACATCGGCACCACCGGGTTGAGTTCGATAGGCGGGGCATCCCAGTAGCTTTCGTAGGCTAACATTTCAGCTTCCAGTGCGACGCCGTCCTCTTCGAGTATGGGCTTAAACACCAAGGGCTTGGCGATATTCATCACCATTTGGGTCAGCCACTTCGGCGTTTTTATGGAAATTAACGGAATAACAAGGGCATCGAAATAAAACAGGAAAAATACCCGAGTGGTTCGCTCGTCGATGGGCAGCATAAATGACCAATTTTTGATGCTGTCGCCCGTGTTGGTCCATTGATAAGGATATTCGTAGCACAGTTCAATGGAGCGGGTATTGACCCGGTTACGATCAACAAAAATACCGGAAATCCGGCCACCGGCCATGTAAGCATCGTAAGTCAGGTAGACCCTGTTCTCATTGGCCTCGTGGTGGGTCAGTTTGGCACCCGTGAAGGGCTTGTATTTGCGGTGCAGGAAGGCATGAGAAAAATCGCAGATATTGTCCATCACCATGGAATGGTGGGTGTGCCAGGTTAAATCCGAGATAAAGTTGGCCCAAGGATTGTTTCCGGTAAGTTCGGGTATTTCCGGGATTTTGCGCTCACCGGCCAGTTCCGGATCACCGGGAAACAGCCAGATCAGGCCATAGCGGACTTGTACCGGGTAGGTTCGCAACTGTCTTTTAATGAGCGGTTTGCCAAAGCTGTCATGTGAGTAGTCCTCCAGTCTGCCTTCACTGTTGAAAGACCAGCCATGATAGGCGCAGCGTAGATTGCACTGATCCACTGCGCCATGGGTGAGCTTGAGCTGGCGGTGCGGGCAACGGTTCTGCAAGGCAGCGAGTTTGCCATCATCGCCACGGTAAAGGGCAATGGAGGTATTCCAAAAAGTTACCTCTTTCACTTGGCCTTTTTTAACCGCACTGTCATATTCCACCACGTACCAACAATCTGGATCCATTCCGGAGGCGCGGGCTTTTTGCCGGGGATTCTTGGCTTCCGCAAAGGCGGGGGGCGGGGATTTCGTCTGCGTGTTGTTCATGTTTAAGACCCTTGTTTGTAGCTAAGGTTGGGGTGTTTGTTTATTGGGCAGGACGATCAAGCCCCTGCGTACGAAATCTTCATAGGCTTCCCTTACTGCTTGGATCAATGGGGTGGGTTGGTAACCCAATTCTTGTTTCGCTTTGTCGTGGTCAGCCCGACGGTGCATCTGGAGCAAGCGCACCGCACCCGGTGTAAAACGCCGGGGCAGGTTGGGGAAGGCCCGGAACCAGGTCTTGTCGGCCACTTCGGCCAGTGCAGCCATCAGCAATGGCGACAGGCGTAGCCGGGGCATTGGACGGCCGGTGACTTCCCTGAACAGCGCCATCAGATCGTCCACGCTGGCGTAGGCGGTGCTAAAAATATATTTCTGCCCGGAACGTCCATGGCGCATCGCTAAAATATGGCCTTCGGCGACATCGCTGCTGGACACGAACTCGAAGCCACCGGGAATATAAGCCCGCAGATGGCCGTTAGCGTAATCAATAAGTACGCGCCCCATGCGTGAGGGTACGTAATCGTGGGGGCCAATGATGGCGCAGGAGGTGGCGACGACCACGTTAAGGCCGTTGGCATGGGCCTTGAGGCATTCATGTTCGGTGAGATGCTTGGTAAAGCCGTAGGGCAGATGGCGTTGGAAGGGATTAAACGGCATATCTTCGTGACTGGAACGGTCAGGTTCATAGCCCGTGGCGCTCAACGAACCCGACACGACTACCTTGTCGATGCCGTGCAGCTTTGCAGCCTGAAGGATATGGATTGTGCCATGAACGTTGGTATCAAATATGTCACGCTTATGGGCTACGTTGCCATCAATAGTCGAAACCAGAGCGGCGCAATGGTAAATACGGGTGCAGCCGCGCACTGCGGCGGAGACCGCCTCGGCGTTGCGCAGGTCGGCAAACACTCGCTCCACGTCGAGGCCGTCCAGCGCGCCATTGTCGCGTTCGGAGTGCATCATCACCCGCACTTGCTCGCCTTGGTCAAGTAGCCTTCGAACCAGGTTGGCACCAAGATGGCCGGTGGCTCCTGTAACGAGCGTGATACCTACACTCATGACATTAATCCGTGGCGGTCGGATTTAATGGTATCCCCGTTAAAAATTGTTTGGAAAAAGGTCTTATGCATTTTGCAATGCATTATTCTGATCATGGCAATTTTAAGCATATTTTTGAAGTCCACTTTAATATTTCTAAAACCTTTGCCAAGCGGCGATAATTATTTAACCACGATAAGGTGTGCTCAACAACCTTGTTTTTTGGTTGGATTATTTAAATGTCTTGGCATCAGAAATGCAAGGATTCGCTATTTTTGTATCCCTGCGCAATTCAGCAGTTCCCGTTGTCCTGTTTCATTAGTTGCATGCCAACAAACGCTTATAAGATTTCTGTTGCTACGATATTATCGAAATAGTATAGATTATATTATTCCAATATTTTGCAACTTGATGGCTGGATATTCCAAGCGTGCTTTTCGGTAAGGCGATATTTCCAATGCGGAGTCTAAATATCTACAGGGTTGCAAAGGTATAATTAGCGATTGGGTGTACAATTTAAAATTAATAGTGGCGGTATCATTTAACAGAAAATCAATCATGAAATCCATCAACAGCATTTGTATCTATTGCGGTTCCAGTTCCGGTCGACTAGAGGCTTATGGCGCAGTGGGTTGCGCACTCGCCAAAGCACTGGTCAGTCGTAACATTAGATTGGTTTACGGCGGTGCCGGTATTGGCATAATGGGTAGGGTGGCGGATGAAGTATTGAAGCTCGGCGGTGAAGCCATCGGTGTCATACCAAAAGCCTTGGCGCATAAAGAAGTGGCGCACAAGAATTTGACCCAACTGCATGTTACTGAATCGATGCATGAGAGGAAGATGCTGATGGCCGAGCTTTCAGACGGCTTCATTGCGCTCCCTGGCGGTATAGGAACGCTTGAGG
>CAIUYS010000422.1 GCA_903903365.1 uncultured Methylococcaceae bacterium | reverse complement strand
GGTAACAACATTTCTTGTTGCCGGTTTAATATGGGCTGATAGCGACGTGATGTCATGATTGTGTTTGTTAATTTGGTACTTTACGGGATGGTGTGCATATTATAAGGTATTAGGTGCAATAATACTTTCACAGTCTCTCCAACTTGGGAACCAGGGCAAAATTTATTTAAGCTGCTGATAATACAACGCCAGTTCTTTTATTTCGTCTTCACTTAATTGTTGTGCAATTAGGCGCATACGGCTGTATACATCGTTGTGCCGTTGGCCGTTTTTATATTCCAGCAAGGTTCTGGTGAAATAGTTGGCCTGTTGACCTGCCAGTGCCGGAATATCCTGTTTTTCGCCCTGCCCTTTTGAGCCATGACACACAAAACAGGGCGGCAGGATGCGTTTACCATCCCCCTGTTCAACCATCTTTTCCGCTCTGGCCAGCTTCTCGCTGCCCAATTTATTTTCTGCATGGGGTAAAGAACTAAACCAGACCGCCAGATCAGCGGCATCCTGTTCAGTCAGTCCTTTAGCCACGCCGGTCATTTGAACATGACTGCGACTGCCACTAAAATAATCACGTAACTGTTTGTAAGTATAAGTGGCGACCTGACCTGCCAGTGCCGGGATTGCCGGCAGTGTTTCACCATCCCGCGTTTCTTCTTTCATGCCTTGGCCTTTATCGCCATGACAACTTTTGCAGGATTCCGCCAGTACCTTACCCTTATCGGCATTACCTTTTTTAACCAGATTTAAAACCTCGGGCGTCCAGGCGATTTGAGAGGAAGGTTCTGCGCACACCACAACCGGTGCAATAAACGCGAGTAATAGTAGCATTCGTTTCATGTTTAAAATCCCCATGGCGATGATCCTGAAGTGTCCATAAAAAAGAACTGTAAGATGGGATAGCCAAAGCTGATGGCCATTAACACGGCAATCACTTTGTTCCAGAGTTTAAAATCATTCAACCATTCAGGAAGAGACGCGACCGCATGAATAGGCTCGGCAAATTCAATTTCTCCTTCAAAAACGTCTGCTGACGGATTTAATTGAGTTTTTGCCAGGTTATAGACAAACAAACACGCCGACCCCAACAATATTAAACCACCAAATATCATCATGAACTCATACGGTTTCCAGGCCAGTGTCAGTAAATTATTGTAAACCACACTGGAAATACGGCGCGGTTCGCCTAACAAACCCAGCACATGCCAAGGCGTCGTTAAAATACTCATGCCGATAAACCACGTCCATAACTGAACCAAAGCCATTGAACTGGAAAATAACGGTTTCTTAACCAGCATCGGCCACAAATAATAGGCAATGGCAAAATACATAATGACGGTGGTGCCGGCAAAAATCAGATGAAAATGACCGGGCACCCAGGCGGTGTTATGGATCATGGCATTCATGGCATAACTGGCATTGACGATGCCGCCAAAGCCGCCAAAAATCAGCATCAGTAACGACAAAATAACCGACAACACCATGGTATTGGTCCAAGGCAAGCTGAGTATCCAGCCAAACAAGCCTTTACCCCCGCGCAGGCGTCCGGCAATTTCCAGTGAGGCAATCACGGTAAAACCGGTCACCAACGTCGGTAAAGCGACCACGAAGGTGCCGATGCCGTGCAATAATTTCCAACCCTTGGCTTGTTCAGGATCCATGTAAAGATGATGAAAACCAATCGGCAAGGCAAATACAGCCAACACGATAAAAGCCAAGCGGGCCATTTCATCACTGAACAAAAAGCCGCCCGCCTGTTTGGGTACAAACACATAAAAAGCGATATAAGCCGGAATCAGCCAAAAATAAACAATGGGGTGTAGCGTCCAGGCAAACAAGGTTCTGGACAGGCCCGGATCAATTGTATCAATCCAGCCCAACGATAGAGGAATCAACTGAAAAAGCACTTCCAAAGCAACACCGGCACTGGTCCACAACCACAACAACGCATTCATGGTGGTGGCAAACATGGCTAAGGGCACCGGTTGTCCGGGATTGGCTTTTTTCCATTGTACAAACATAACCAGCATGATTGCACACCAAACCCAAGAACCCACGACCAGTAAGGTCGCGCCAATATAAAATACGGCGGGCGCCACCATGGGCGGGTAAAACGTATAAAGTACCGAGGCCTTGCCGGTCAGCAAAGGAATGGCAGCCAGCACAACACCCACTAAAGTAACCCAGAATCCACCCCAAGCCAGCGGCTTATTCCAGATGGGTTGCTTTAAGGTGGTGGTAGCAATAGTGTAACCAAAACCCATAATAAAAAAAGTCGTGAGTACAAAGGCCATCAATACCCCGTGGGTACTGACCGAGGCAAAATAAACACTGGGCGAATCCAGTGCCGGAATAAAGCCGCTACGTTCCAGGACTTGATATTCACCCATAAAGCAAGCCACGATAAAGGCGATAAAGGCCACCCAAAAATTACTTAAGACCAGTTTTCTTGTCGCTGCATCATTCATTGTTTGATCCTCCTTTAACGGGCGATTTTACCGGAGCAGTCCAGTCTTCTTTGGCAATAACGGAAATATTGCTCCACATGTGGTTATGGCCCAAGCCACAAAACTCGTTACACAGCACAGGATATTCGCCTGGTTTTGGAAAGGTAGTATTTATTTCTGCGACATAACCCGGCACAATCATGGTGCTCATGTTGGTCATGGGAATATGCACGCCATGTAAAACATCCATACTTACCCAGCGAAAGGTTAAGGGTGTCTCGGCAGGAACATCAATGTGTTTTGGAAAAAAAGAATAACGCCCGGCGACCATTCTAATAATAATAGCGCCCTTGTCATCCACTTGTACGCCCAGATTGTCTTCCGCAAATTCTTTATTTAAATGCAGACTCGCAGAATCAATGGTTTCAACTTTACTGGGTGGATTAACACCGTGAAAAAAAGCATCAATCGTGATGATGCCGACAAAAAGACCGATCACCAGCAGTGAGAGTGTGATCCATTTTCGTTCCAGTTGATCAATATGAATCGCTTGAAGTTGCGTGAGAAAATCCCGCAAGCACTGTTCATATTTTTGTTTTGATGGTTCTGTTTGCATAATGAACCCCTAGCCGCGTGGCAGAAAAACGCCGTAATAAAGAAATAGCCAGGCAACGACCATACCGCCGATAACTACTGACATCAGTGCAAAAGTGCCTACAGGCGGGCTTTCGAGAATACGCTTACGATCTTCTTCAGTCATTTTATCCATCTCAGTCTCTCGTTATAATTGAAATCAAATCTATTATAGACTGCATGGTAGTAGGTTATAACTAAAATACCTTTTTATTTATAGTATATTATTCAATTTATGTCTTTCAGCG
>CAIUYS010000421.1 GCA_903903365.1 uncultured Methylococcaceae bacterium | reverse complement strand
ATGATTACCAAACAGGATGTGGTGCTGGCTTTATCCAACTCAGGCGAAACTGAGGAGATTTTGAAGATTCTACCGCTTATTAAACGCTTGGGTGTACCGTTAATCGCCATGACCGGTAACCCGGCGTCAACGCTCGGCACGGTTGCAACGACACACATCAATGTGGCCGTTGCACAAGAGGCTTGTCCGCTGGGGCTTGCACCCACCTCCAGCACTACGGCGGCACTGGTCATGGGTGATGCCTTGGCGGTGTCATTACTTGAAGCCAGGGGTTTTACGCGTGACGATTTTGCCCTGTCTCATCCGGGCGGCAGTTTAGGCAGGCGATTATTATTGAGGGTCAGCGATATTATGCATGCCGGTAATGACATCCCGTCAGTCACTGAATCTGCATTTATCAGCCAGGCTTTACTGGAAATGACTGAGAAAAAATTGGGCATGACCGCTATAGTTAATGTCGGTAACCAAGTGATTGGTATTTTTACCGATGGTGATTTGCGGCGTACTCTGGCAAAAAATCTTAATATACATAATACCGCTATCAGCGAGGTAATGACTTCTCACTGTGCCGTTATTTTTAAGGATATTCTTGCCGCTGAAGCCATGCAGATTATGGAACAAAAAAAGATTAATGCGCTGATCGTCGTTGATGATCAACGGCTTGCGATAGGCGCTTTGAATATGCATGATTTGATACGGGCAGGCATCGTTTAATGACAGAAATGGTACACACCTCCTTGATAACCCTTGCAGAAAAAGCCAAAAAACTTAAACTGCTAA
Organism: uncultured Methylococcaceae bacterium; assembly: GCA_903903365.1. Taxonomy (GTDB): domain Bacteria; phylum Pseudomonadota; class Gammaproteobacteria; order Methylococcales; family Methylomonadaceae; genus Methylobacter_C. The sequence continues at coordinate 5,395 of CAIUYS010000421.1, read as the reverse complement.
TTTTGGATGTGGATGGCGTCTTAACCGATGGCAAACTTTTTTTTGATAATCAGGGTAATGAATATAAATCTTTTCATGCCCGTGATGGTCATGGCATTAAACTTTTGCGCCAGACGGGCGTCGAAGTCGCCGTTATTTCCGGTCGAAAATCGAACTCGGTTGCACTACGTATGAAAAACCTGGGCATTGAACTTGTTTATCAAGGGCATGAAGATAAGCGGGCCGCTTTTAATGAGATCATTGCCAAACTGGGCATCACCCCCGAACAAGCGGCACATATTGGGGATGACTTGCTGGATTTACCGATTATGACGAGAGTCGGTTTGGCGATTGCCGTTGCCGATGCCAACTTTGCCGTCAAACAACGAGCTGACTGGTGCACCACACTACCCGGCGGCTACGGGGCTGTGCGCGAAGTATGCGATTTTATTATGCAGGCACAGGGACGCTTTGACGAAGTCTTAAGCGCTTACTTAAAATGAGTCTAAAAGAATATAATATCTATTTTTACTTAATCGCCGTCGCGTTAATCAGCGGATGGCTGGTTAACGTAACGAACCTGGACGAGATTTACCACGCCCCGATTACTGCACATAGTCGAGATTATTTCAGCACTCGCTATACAAAATGGGAAATGAGTGATCTTGGCACCTTAAAAAATAAAGTGATTGCCAATGAAATGGTTCATTACAGCGATGACGGCATCACCCACATGGTAAATCCAATCATGTTTATGCATAATGAAAAAACACCACCTTGGGTTATTAAATCAGAAACCAGCATTCTATCTGCTGACGGCAAGGATCTATTTTTAAACGGCAAGGTGACTATTAACAGGGAAAAAGGCAAAGGGGCGGCTCAACTTACCATCAATACCCGTGAACTAAAAGTAAAGCCGGAAACCAGTTATGCAGAAACCAGTGAGTGGGCAGAGTTGATCAGTCCACCCAATATAACAACAGGAACAGGAATGAAGCTGACTTATATTGAGCCCGTTCATCTGGAGTTACTCGCTAATGTGAAGGGGAAATATGAAACAAAAAAATAAAAAAAAGACCATCTTTTACTGTTGCGCATTACTGTTGAGCGTCATGAGTTTAAGTGCTTATGCTTTGGAAAGTGATGCGGATCAACCGATAGTCATTGATTCAAATACCGCAACTTATGATGATACAACAGCGACCAGCACCTATATCGGCAATGTCATTTCGATTCAGGGCAGTATTCATGTCAACTCGGATAAATTAGTCGTTTATTTTGTAAACGGTGATGCCGAGAAATTGGTATTTACCGGAAATAAAGCAAAATTTAAACAAACACCTAGCGAAGGCGGCGAAGATATAACCGGTGAAGCATTGACCGGTGAGTTTTATCCTAAAAAGAACCTGTTAATTTTGATCAATGATGCAACTGTTTGGCAAGGCAATGGAACCTATTCCAGTAACTTGATTGAATATGACACTAAAACCTCACTGGTTAAGGCGGGAGAAAAATCATCCGATACCAAACGCGTCCATGTCATATTAAAACCCAGCGAGAAAAAGCAGCAACCCCTGTCAGAAAAACCAGCGCCAGCGCCAGCGCCAACATCAACGCCAACAACCACAAAAAAATGATGGCGTACCCAATAAAAAATACGGGATACCCGACTGAAAATAGAACTCGACAAGGGCACTGTATTTTTCTTTTATCTTTTTCGGTTAAGCAATGGCTACACTAACAGCACACCAGCTAATTAAATCCTACCATAACCGTAATGTGGTCGATGGCGTATCGTTGCATGTTAATACCCGGGAAGTTGTTGGTTTATTGGGGCCTAATGGCGCCGGAAAAACCACCAGCTTTTACATGATGGTTGGCTTGATTAAAGCGGATGCGGGTAAAATCACCCTTGATTCACTGGATATGACTCATTATCCAATGCACTTAAGAGCGACTCACGGCATCGGTTATTTGCCACAGGAGCCCTCGGTTTTTCGAAAATTAAGTGTTGCTGATAACTTACGTGCCGTTTTGCAAATTCGTTCTAATTTAACATCAGGACAGATAGAACTAACCATTGAAGAGTTACTGGAGGAGTTTCATATTACCCATCTGCGCGACCAAATGGCCTTGAGCCTGTCAGGTGGCGAACGGCGGCGCGTTGAAATTGCCAGGGCACTGGCGACCAATCCTCAATTTATATTACTGGATGAACCTTTTGCCGGTGTTGACCCCATATCGGTAGAAGATATTAAAAAAATCATAGAGCATTTGAAGGATCGCGGAATTGGTATATTAATTACTGAACATAATGTCAGAGAAACCTTAGGGATTTGTGACCGTGCGTATATACTAAACGGCGGCAAGGTGATTGCAGAAGGTGGCGCGGAAGCCATCGTTGCCAATGAAGAAGTGCGCAAAGTTTATTTAGGTAATAATTTTAGCCTTTAATTAAAGTCCTTAAAAAAATTATATGATCGAATGAAACAATCTTTACATCTCCAGTTAGGCCAACAATTAACCATGACGCCGCAATTACAGCAGGCGATCAGGTTATTACAAATGTCGACATTGGATTTACAACAGGAAATCCAGCAAGCTCTTGAATCCAACATCATGCTGGAAGTTAACGATGACGAAAACAGCCCCCAAGAAGCGATTACAACCGCTGAAACCAGGACTGAAAATTCGGATTTAATGACCAGCGAAGGCTCTCAAACCGATATTCCGGATGAACTGCCTATTGATTCTTCATGGGACGATATTTATGAGAGCGCTTTGCCGCCGGGCTCTGATAGTACTGAAACTGTAGAATTTGAATCACAGCGCAGCAACGCCTCAACCTTGCTGGAGCACTTGTTATGGCAACTGGAATTAACTTTGTTTTCAGAGCGGGATCATGCGATTGCCATCGCCATCATTGATTCTGTCAATGAAGATGGTTATCTGAGCAGTACCCCGGAGGACATTTTTGAGGGTCTGCAAAGCCAGTTTGATGATCTTGAGTTGGATGAAGTTTTCGCCGTCCTGCATAGAGTGCAACAGTTTGACCCTGCCGGTGTCGCAGCGATTGATTTAAGTGATTGTTTAAAGATACAGTTGCTACAACTGCCGGAAGCAACGCCTTATCGGGCAGAGGCATTGCTCGTAGTTACCCGATATCTAAAACTGCTGGCCACTCATGAGCAAGCCAAGCTAATACGTAAACTGGACGTGTCAGAGCGGCAACTGGATGAGATTGTTGCGTTAATCAGAACACTGGATCCCAAGCCGGGTGCGCAGATACAAGAGTCAAGTTCGGAATACGTTATCCCCGATGTTTATGTCACCAAACATAACGATCAATGGCAAGTTAACTTGAATCCGGATATTGCTCCCAAGTTGCGTATCAATCCCTTTTACTCAGCATTGATTAAAAGAGCGGATAACAGTAAAGATAATGTGTGTATGAAAGACCATTTACAGGAAGCCAAATGGTTTATCAAAAATCTTCACAGCCGTAACGACACCTTATTACGCGTTGCCCGGAGTATCGTGGAAAAGCAAACAGGATTTTTTGATCACGGATCTATTGCCATGAAACCCATGGTATTAAGAGATATTGCCGAAGAACTTAAATTACACGAGTCGACCATTTCCAGAGTGACAACCCATAAATTTATGCATACCCCCAATGGTATCATTGAATTTAAATATTTCTTTTCCAGTCATGTTTCAACGGAAGGCGGCGGCGAATGCTCATCTACCGCTATCAGAGCATTTATTAAAGAATTAATCGACAATGAAAATCAAGCAAGACCGTTAAGCGATAGTAAAATTGCCGATTTTTTACAAGCAAAAGGCATCAACGTTGCAAGAAGAACCATTGCCAAATATCGTGAAGCAATGTTTATTTCATCATCAAGTCAACGAAAGCGTCTTTTGTAGCAACAACAGCAGTACCAATCATTTACCATTAAAGGAGTTTATTCCATGCAAGTTATAGTAACAGGCCACCATCTAGACGTAACCGATGCTTTAAAAGCACATATAGATGCCAAATTTGAAAAATTAGCCCGTCATTTTGACAATGTTACCGATGTTCACGTTATTTTAAGCGTAGAAAAATTAGTTCAAAAAGCGGAAGCAACCTTGCAACTAAGCGGAGCAAAATTATTTGCCGAAGATCATCAGGAAGATATGTACGCAGCCATTGATGAGATGGTAGTTAAATTAGAGCGTCAAATTACCAAACATAAAGAAAAAACAGGAAGTCATAGATAAAAAGCAGGTACAAGGTCAAAGGCGCAAGGTACAATGTTTTCCCTTGCACCTTTAACCTGTCGCTTATGAAACTATTAATTGTCAGTGCCCTGTCGGGTTCGGGTAAAAGTATCGCCCTCGATACCTTGGAAGATTGCGGTTATTATTGTATCGATAACCTCCCGTTGACCTTGCTGCAAGATTTTATCAATCATGTCATGTTGGCGGATAAAAAAACTTATGCCAAAACAGCCATTGGCATTGATGCCAGAAATCAATTTGAAAGTCTGGCAAATTTTTCCGAAAGCTTAAAATTAATCCGCGATAAAGGCATTGATTGTGAAATCATATTTATGCAAGCGGAAGAATCTACCTTATTAAAACGTTACAGCGAAACGCGCCGAAGGCATCCGCTGACCGATTTTAATATACCTTTAAGGGAAGCGCTAAAAATTGAAAAGGAAATGCTCACCCCGATTGCCAAGCATGCAAATGTCGTTATAGATACCAGTCGAACTCATTATCATCAGTTACGTGAACTTATAAGGGATCAGATAGGCGAACGTGATTTTAGACATATTTCTTTACAATTTCAATCATTCGGCTTTAAACATGGCGTACCACTAGACGCCGACTTTGTTTTTGATGCGCGAAGCCTGCCCAATCCTTTCTGGATTCCAGAATTACGACCATTAACCGGAAAAGATAAACCGGTAGCCGATTTTCTTAAAGAACAACCCTTGGTCACTGAATTTTTTGAGGATATTTCCACGTTTCTTGAAAAATGGATACCCCGTTTTGAGGCTGAAGGCCGTAGTTATCTGACCGTTGCGATAGGCTGCACAGGCGGGCAACATCGTTCCGTTTATTTGGCTGATGCCTTAATCAACCACTTTAAAAGCCCCATGGTTAATGTTATTGTTCGTCACCGCGAATTACAATAAAAGCTTAAACTCGATCATCAAGTTTCCTTAACTTTACTTTATAGAGCGTCGATAACTCCATGCATTTACGCTACTGCATGTCGGTGGTAAATGATGAGTGCCAGAAACCTTGTAGGCCGGAATAAGACTTTTCGAGCGGAAGCGAGAATAAGCGTTTCCGGCATCCGTACGATTTTGCCGGAAACGCCACCACGCGCTCCGCCCTTCGACAAGCTCAGGACAGGCTT
>CAIUYS010000420.1 GCA_903903365.1 uncultured Methylococcaceae bacterium | reverse complement strand
GTTTGTACAATCATCAAGATACCTTGTTGAATTTACCTGATTAAATGATTAATTACTGTGCCAAAATACCTAAATGTACCCAAGCCTCTCCAAGAATGTGTTGATTTTTAGTTGGCACTGACCGCCAGCTTACGACCCATAGCGGTCACCGAACTCCACTATCTGGATGTCTGGTTCCTGACGTATAGCCGCCAGTCGACTCTGGACGAGCAAATTGACCTAAGATCCATCAGAAAATATTTTCCGGTCAGTAATAGCTATTCTATATTTGCACTAAATAACAACATGAATAAGTTTTGGAACACCGTGCTAGACCCTGAAGTGCTCAAGTTAGAGCCTATAGATGCTAATCACTGTAGTAACTTATGCTGAGAGTTAAAATCTATAGCTTACCTGCGATAAAAAAGTTTTTATGTATCAAAAATAATCAATTTCTTACTTGATAGCTCGAATGTACTACACATGTAATACAAGTCATAAAAGTGTAACTAACTGGGATCATTGGCTCTGTTATAGTCACAAGCTTTTAAAGCTTAAACAGCGTTTATAACTTAAGAGGTTGTAAATGGAACAGTACAAGCTTCAAAAAACGTATCACACATTATTCAAATGTAAATGCCTCAAGGATGAGAAAGCCAAACTTATTGTGAGATATGGACGGAAAACCACGGAGCCTGATTAAAATAAGATAGTCGGGTTAACAATTTTTAATTAACATTTTAGTATCAATAGAACTGATAAACCATGAAAACACTTTTGAAACACAGCAGCTTGTTGGCCGCAGCGGGCTTGCTGCTTAGCCCTATCGCCCAGGCATCGAGCTTTACTATCTCTTCGAACTCTACGACAGCGCAAACGCTTGGAACCGGTGCAAGCCAAACCGGAGCAGTCAATGTCGGCACCACACTGTCTGTGAGCGGGACTACCAATGTGGTTACCGTTTCCGGAAGCTCCGCGACGCTGAACAATTTAGGCACTATCAAACAAACCGGTACCGGCCGAGTAATACGAGATAACACCGGCGTAACGGGATTGATAATCAACAATGGCAGCACGACCAATTCGACAGCACTGATGCAGGCGGCGGATGCCGATGTAATTCAGATGAATAAGTCACCCGCGAGCGTTACGTTAAACAACTACGGCACGATGACTTCGCTGAACGCTTCCGCAGGCGGATCGCAGGCTGTGGACTTTACAGCGATTGCTTCCGGTACGAATATCGTCAACAACTACGCAGGGGGCCTAATGATGGCTTCCGAGGCAGATGCCGTAAGGCCTGGCGTGAATGGCGTGGTGAATAATGCGGGCACGATTAAGGCGACCACAACCACCGGCAGCAGCAGTGACGGGATTGATGCTCAGACTAACAGCGGCGTCCAGATCAGCAACACGGGTACTGGTCTGATCGAAGGCGCCCGACACGGTGTCACTGGTGGTAATATCCTCATTGGCGTCAACAGTGGTTCCTACTTGATGAATATTACGAACAGTCTAGGCGCCACGATTAAAGGTGATAACGGCTCGGGCATCAACATCGACGGAATCAACAGTAATGAACTGGTAACCGTTGTCAACAACGGTACGATAACCGGCAACGGCGTAACCGGCGATGGCGATGGCGTTGACGTCGACGGCCTGGTGAACATCACCAACACCGGCATTATTCGCTCGATCAATGCGTTCAACTCCACCACACCCGCACAAAGCGAAGGCATCAGTGTAGGCGGCGGTACGATCGTCAATTCCGGCACTATAGAAGGACTAGTCGCTGCGGGTAACACCAATGCGGTCGGTCGGGGTATTTCGCTGCTTGGGAATGACATCACCACAGGATCTCTTGCAGGAACGCGCGAAGCCATTTACGGTGATGCAATAGTCACCAACCAGGCAGGCGGCTTGATCCGTGGACAGACTGATTCCGGTATCGCGGTTAACGGTCCCGCTAGCGGCCACACTGTCACAATCAACAACAATGCAGGTGGCACCATCCAGGGCGGCGGAACAGATAATGCGGCGGTCAAGACCGGCGCAGACAACGACACGATCACCAACGAGGGTATAATCAATGGCTCCAGCAGTGGCAATGCCATTGATTTGGGAGCAGGCACTAATACGCTGAATGTTCAAGGCGGTTCGGCCTCTATATTGGGCGATGTGTCCGGCGGTACCGGTAGTAGCACGTTGAATCTGAACATAGGTAATGGCAATAGCTTTACCTATGATGGTGCCGTGTCCAATTTTAACAGCGTACAAGTGAACAGCGGCACCACAACGCTGCGCGGGGCCAGTTCTTATACGGGGCCAACCACGGTCAACAGCGGCGCCTTACTGGTCAATAACAGCACCGGTTCAGCTACCGGCAGCAGTGCGGTGGAAGTCAAATCCGGCGCTAGTTTCGGTGGTACAGGCTCCATAACCGGATCTTTGACTGTTGATGCGGACGGCACCTTGTCACCAGGGCTAGGCGGCGTTGGCACGCTTGCAGTAATCGGTGACACATTGTTGAAATCGGGTAGCATCTTTGCGGTCGATCTTAACCCACTCACTGGTACGGCTGATAGAATTGATGAGATCGGCTTGGTCTCTTTGAATTTTTCAAATCTGGTGATAAACCTGGCTTATGCGCCCACGTTTGGCCAAACGTTCGACATACTTAACAACGATGGCAGCGATGCAATCACGGGGGTGTTTAATCAGGGCTCTATTGTGTCAGCCATGTTCGGCGGGCAAACCTGGAACTTCAATATTAATTATGCCTATAACGCCGATGGCGGTCTAAATGGCAATGACATTCTACTGACGGCTGTTCCTGCGGCTGTTCCTGTACCTGCCGCTGTCTGGCTGTTTGGCACAGGACTGCTGGGCTTTTTTGGCGCTGCTCGTAAACGCAAAGCAGCATAAAGGTCGCCTGTATGGAGCAACGTGGAATACGGGATATCGGGGTTTCGAAAGCCCCGGATTTCGCAGGCTCTATCCAGGCTACTCTTTCTTTGCCATAACGTTGCAAACGTTTAATGTTAATTTGATAAATGAGTCAAGGTCGGGTTAGGCGAAAGCCGTAACCCGACACATTCGTTACGGGACTGATGGTATTGGCTATGAATAATCAAAATGTCGGGTTACGCTATCGCTAACCAGAGTATCTACATGGCTGCGATTTTAAAAAAATCGCCCCCATGCCTATGATTAGGTAGGGGAAGCTTATCTTCTGCCCCTACACCGGTATTTCACATAACTGTGGTTATGATTTTTACCCAATAAAATGGCGCGTTACGAACATTTACCCGTCTACCTTGATGCCTTGAATCTGGCTGTGCATTTTGAAAAAACACTGCGAACCGGTCATGAAGGTCTGCTATGGGTAAAGAACCTGACGTTTATTTGCAGTAACTGTCGGTCAGCAGTTGGCCGAGACCTGACGATCAGCTCCAATTAAAAATCAACACACTCCCGGAGTGGCTTGCTTTGTATTGCACTTTTTACGGTAAATACTGTATAGGGTTACTGGCAATTTCGCGTGCTGCCAGAAATTGGGCGTAATAATTACGGGAGGCAAAACCGAAAGCAGGGCCGTCGTAGGTGTCTACGATACGGACAAAATCACGGCCGACCTGGTTTTGCGCCCGTTTCATACCGCCGATGCCGTGGTTGTAGGAGGTAATCGCTGCGGGCCAGTCGCCGAGTTTACTGTAGGCGTAACTTAGATAGTGAGCGGCGCCAATGGCGAAAGTAAATGGGTCAAGGCGTTGATCAACCCTACCGCCGGCAGGCATGAACGTTTTCGCTGCGCCTTTGGTGAATTGCCACATGCCCACGGCACCAGCTGAGGATTTAGCCGATGGTTGAAACGAGGATTCTACATGCGGCAGGTAGGCCAAATCTTCCGGCAAGCCGGCATCGCGGAATATTTTTCTAAATTGTCGGTCGTAGCGGTGACTGATCTCAAGCCCGTGTTGGAAGCGTTCGCGGGTACCGCGTTGAGAATTTAACGTTAATGGACTATGCTTTAATCTTCAACTTGTCTTTCATCTCCGCTAAAGATAAAACGATTAATGCTTCAATATTATTAATCATAAGTAATTCATCAGACATCACGACACTTAATCGAAGTATTTCTTTGACGATAGGTAAAGCGGATTCGATTCTCATAATGATGTCTGCCATCACATTTTTAACCAGCTGTGGTTTTGTGTCAGTTTCTGAGGCAAAGCGTCCCCAATGCCGAAGCATTATCCATTTAGGTCTATTTTCACCGCCGATTTTAAAGGCAAACTTTTGGCTCAGACTTGGATACACTGCCGTACAAAGCATATCGTAAAAAGGAGTAAGTCTTGTTCTGCCGCCATGGGTCATGAGGGATAAGTTTTTTGCATGGCTATCCATGTTGCCAACCAATACATTAAATACCAGCCATTCAATTAAGCGTTTTTTGTCTACGGCAGGTCTAGCGCTACGCTCTAATACGGCTTTAAAACAAAGCTGTAACGAAGGACCACCCTCAGACTCATATTTTTTCCCGGATGGAATACTTAATAGTTGGCAAATATCATTCTGATGCAATCGGCGTAACCGGTTATTGCCATCAGTTATTCGATCATAGCGAGTAACAACAACCGCACTCAATTCTGGAGCATAACGCACTTCTGCGACATCTAACCCAACCTCTTTGGCTAACATCATAATCATAGCCTCATTGATAGCGGTATGTGCAAGGTCATGCCGATGATTGATTGAGGGCTTAATAATATGACTTGAGGGCGCTGCTCCAAGAGGCAATGACATAGCACCTTTTGAATCTATAAATACGGTCATCTTGTCCTGAGCGCCAGATAAGGACATGCGAGCTTGCTCTCCTATAATATCCAGGGGAATGCCTCTTGATTTATCAAACCATTGTTTTAGGTCTTGTGCTGTCACCGGCAAATAATGCGGCTTATCGGATGGCAACATGCCTTCCGGAAGTAAGGAAAAGGCTCCCGCCGTATCACCACCAAAACGCTCAAGTAAACCAAAGATATTAGTAGCTGATATCTGCGCAGCTTTGCTTATGAATTCAAGGACATCGCCTTCCGGCAATAAGTTTTCAAAAAAAGACATGACGGGGTCGCCATGAAATACCTGGTCAGAAAGAGGGATATCTGGTGATAATGGCGTTGCAAACCCATTTACTAACCAATCATGCGTGTAAGTGAAGTACAGGCCGCCGCCCTCACCTTCTGCCAAATTGCCAACTAAGGCATCATCAAAAAAAACATTTAAGTGTTTCATTAATTAATCACGCGGCACAATGACAACATCAAGTCCTAGCAAATCGAGAACGTGCATCACCTTATCAAACTGCACCGTTCCTTTACCATTTTCCAAGTCACTAATAAAACGAACGCCTACGTTCCCAAGACCTGCAATATCGGCCTGAGTTAGTTGCTGCATTTTTCTAAATTGAACGGCAATATCACCCACGTCTTTAGCTGACGTAATATTCCCTATCGGTAAAACTTCTTTGCTCATTACTCACCCTACTTATAAATAATCCCGATCGGGAATTATACAGTTCAATAATGAATAATTACACAAAATACTCCCGATCAGTAATATCATCTCTTCACAAATTCTGGGCCGTGAGCTGCCAGTCAGTTCCAACTAAAAATCAACACACTCTCGGAGGGGCTTGCTTTGTAGTGCACTTCTTACGGTAAATATTGGATTGGGTTGCTGGCAATTTCGCGTGCTGCCAGAAATTGGGCGTAATAGTTACGGGAGGCAAAACCAAAAGCCGGGCCGTCGTAAGTGTCTACGATACGGACAAAATCGCGGCCGACTTGGTTTTGTGCTCGTTTCATACCGCCGATGCCGTGGTTGTAGGAGGTAATCGCTGCCGGCCAATCGCCGAGTTTGCTGTAGGCGTAACTTAGATAGTGAGCGGCGCCAATGGCGGAAGCAAATGGATCAAGGCGTTGATCAACCCTACCGCCGGCAGGCATGAAAGTTTTCGCTGCGCCTTTGGTGAACTGCCACATGCCCACGGCACCGGCGGAGGATTTAGCCGATGGTTGAAACGAGGATTCGACATGGGGCAGGTAGGCCAAATCTTCCGGCAAGCCGGCATCGCGGAATATTTTTCTAAATTGTCGGTCGTAGCGGTGGCTGATCTCAAGCCCGTGTTGGAAACGTTCGCGGGTACCGCGTTGGGAACGTACCCGATCGGCGGCACCGTTCAATACCTTGTTAAGCGGCCTGCCGTTACTGGTCAGTTTAGCCATTATTTGCTTGTCGTTAGCATTTAACGGTACATTGAAGCGCACTTTGCTCTCCAGAATCTCTAATTGGGCTTTCCAGAATTCGCGGCGTTGACTGACCCTTTGCTTTTGTTCGCTGGTCAGGCTTTCGTCAACAAAGCCGGGCACCACCATGACTTCGTAGATCACATCCAAATAACGGTCGTCGTGAAATGCGACTTCCGAGCGATGCCACACTGCATAGGTTTTACGCCAAAATGCTACCGCAGGTTCCAGTTCACCCGGTTTTTGAAACGCACCGGAGCGAGTTCCCGATCTATAGCCGTTTTGCGGCAGAGTGGTGCGTGGTTGAGTAGTAATTGGGTAGGTCGGGGTGTTGTCGCGTTGAACACTGGGCGCATTACTGCTACAAGCATTTAGCATAAAGGCAATCATCGGCAAAAGACAAATTCGTATCATTAATGGATTCATTTTGTAGTACTGAGGTGTTTAGATGTATAGACTTTCAAAAATTAAATTTCTAATTCACGTCGCTGTGAGCTCATATAGATAACATCCCTTAAAGGGATGGTATCTATCGACATAGAATTATTTAGCTGAAAATAGATAGTAGTTATTTATTATTTTCAGCGACCTCTCATAAGGAAAAAGGCTTATTCAACAAGCCCTTCTGCTTTCATGGCTTTTTGCACGGCGGGACGCTCTGAAATTTTATCCGCATATCTTGCCAGTGCCGGCCAGCGGGAAATATCAATATTAACATATTGCCCCCAACTTAGCGTGACGAATAAATAAGCGTCAGCCACACTGTAGTGTTCACCGAGTAAATAAGGTTGTGATGAAAGGTGTTCGGCAACCGTCTCCAAGCGTTTCATCAGAAGGTTAGTCGCCAGTTCTTTAGCGGCTTCCGGGGCAACAGGATTAAATAGAGGTGAGAAGCTTTTATGGATTTCGGTTGAGATAAAATTTAACCATTGTTGTAATTGATAACGTTCGAAGGTGCCCTCTGGCGGAATCAATTTTTTACCAGGTGCTTGGTCGGCAAGATACTGAACAATGGCAGGGCCTTCAGTAAGGCTATTGCCGTCATCAAGTATCAGCAGGGGTACATAACCATTAGGATTTAACTGCTTGAAGTCTTCGTCGGTTTCGGTGAGCTTGCTTGTTAAATCCACTTTAATCAGCTCAATGGGCAGCTCTGCTTCGCAGGCTATGATATGGGGTGATAGTGAACAGGCGCCGGGGCTGTAATAGAGTTTCATGGTTTATTCCTCTTGGGTTGTGGAAGCTTAAATCAATCTTTGGTGACTTCAATCTGAATGGCAATATTAACGTCATCTGCCAGTTTAGGAGCATATTTGTCTACACCAAAAGCTGAGCGTTTAATGGTGGTCGTTGCATTTGCGCCGCAGGTGTTCTTCATGTTAATCAGGTTTAGCCCGCAATAAAAATGACCTACTGTCAGATGCACGGGTTTGGAAATGCCGTGCAGTGTTAATACGCCATCAGCGGCAACGAGTTGGTCTTTGTTAAAGTGCAGCTTGTCTGAGGTAAACTTAATCTGGGGATAGCGTTCAGCGTTTAGAAACTCCTTGCCGCGTAAATGTTTTTCCAGTTCAGCCAGTCCGGTGCTGATCGAAGCCGTTTCGATAGAAATCAAAATATATCCGGTTGCTGATTCCGGGTCAAGTAACACTTTTCCGCTGGTTTGATTAAAACGCCCCCGTTGGACTGAAAATCCCAGATGATTGATCTCAAAGCTTGGAAAGGTATGCCTTGGATCAACGGTATAAGAATCGGCTGCCGTGGCGGAAAAGCTTAAGGCATTGGCAATAATCAGTGCAAGGATGGTCTTTTTCATAAGGGTTTTGACAGGATGTTTTTTAAGTTAATTGGGCATAGTGGCTTGAGCCACTATCGCTAACCAGGGTTGTTCATGGTTGGGTTTGCCTAACGGGCGGTAATAATAATCGAGTACTTCAAAACCTGCCTTTTCCAGAAATAGCTGGCTGGTTTCAAATTGCATGTAATGGCCGTATCGTTGGCCTGACCAGCCTTCGTTATTCCCGCGAGGGTTGGATAAAAATAAAATGCCGTCGGGCCTTAATGCGGCGTACAAGTCAGCAAGGACGCGTGGTAATTGCTGGCTGGGAACATGAAACAAAGAGGCATTGGCAAAAATGCCATCGAAAGCGTGCCGGGGCAATTCCAGGCTAAGAAACTTTTGCTTAAGAATAAGGCAGCCTGTGTACTGGCGAGCCATGTTACAAAATACATCACTACCATCCAGACCCACCGGCCTGTGTCCCAATGATTTAAAGTAGCTTACATCTCTTCCGGGTCCACAGCCAAGGTCTAAAATATCCAGCGTTTTATCTTTTGGAAAGGGCGCTAAAAAAGCGGCATAGTTTTGAGTGACATCGTGGTCTTTTGTACCGCTCCAAAACGCTTCGGCATTTTGATTATAGTGTCCCAGCGTTACCGTTTCGATTTCATCCGTGGGTTCATTTGTATGATTCATAAGCACATTTTTTGTGTTACGCAAGCTATAAAACTCACCGGAGTTGATAAAGTCATGGCTGTTTTAGGGTATCCAGTGCATTGAAATCTTTATAAACAATGGCAGGTTCGGTATTTAAAAACACATTTTTATTGAATTGATCCAAATAAATGGCGTTTAAGGTGACGGCTTCATACAGCCAATAATAGCGGTCAGATTCGAAGATACTATACCTGCAATTATAACGGTATTGTATCCATTGATTATGTAAAGAACCGATTGTCTGGGGAGGCTTATCCGCTTTTGCGCCGCGATAGGCAAGAACGTTATCGGCTAAATTTACGTGAAAGCGATCAAACAAAATAGCTCCATTGGCGTCCATCGCGTATTTTACGCGAGTGCCTTGAATATCATCACCGTGCTGATCTATGACGCATTGCTGGTTAAAAACATAAACAGCGGGCGGAAAGGTCAGGGCATAATTATCCGGAATGTTGGCTCGCAACTTTTCATGAGCCTCGGTTCTTTGGCTTTTATCCCATTGTTTAATGACGATTTGTAAAATTAACACGCACGTTTTTCCGGTAATAAATGATTAAACAGGCTGCAAGCTGCCATCGTTTACATTAACACTAAATGCGCGACCAAAACCAATCACGTAGCGTCCATTTTCAGGGTGTAAGGCAAATAAATGAAAGTCTGATAAGGCGCGTAATACGCCAACAACCTCGCCAAATTTATCCTGCAAGTCTTGTAAATGATCAGTGTATCCGGCATCGTCCCGGAATATTTCTGTAACGCGACAGTTTAATACGGCACGTTCTCGTGCAAAAAGATTAGGGGATTCAGCTTCCTGACGTATAAACAGAATTGATGCCAGCGGGTTATTTAGTAAATTGGCTGTATGGCAAGCCATCTCACTGACAAAGATATAAAAGACGTCCGCGTTGTCACGCACAAAAGGGGCATAGCTGACATCTGGAACACCCGTTACCGAAGCGGTCGACAACAGGAGTGTTTGTTGTGACGTCAGCAGTTCATAATAACGCTTGCTAATGTCTTCAGGCGCTTGCGTGCTTATTTCAGTCATGGTTTTTTTTTGGGATTGTAATCCCGAAAATCAAGGTCCGGAAAAATGTTGTCCATGATCTCCAGAGCGGTCAAATAACGTTCGTTTATTCTGTTTTTACGGATACAGTCGTGCAAATAGTTAAATCTGGCAAGGTGGTCGGTGATGCGCTTAGTGGCATACTCGATAGTGGTGCCGGATTTCATGATAAACGGCCAGTCAGACGCTTGTGCCAGTAAAATGGATCTTGCTGCCTGATTTAAGGCGCGAGTCTGTAAGGAGCTGACGGTTAAACCCTGAAGATCTGAGGCCAACTTTTCCATATCCGCTTCGGCCTTGTGCAGAAACGGATAAATCCAGTCATTAGACTCATTGAGCCAATAACTGTAATAACCTTGATCGCCCCAGGTTGATGCGGAAGGCGTGGCTATTTGGTGGTTTGTTTGTTGTTTTAAATAATCATTACAACTGACGGTCTGAACGTTGTTGGTTTGTTCACTTGCCAAACGAAGTACCGATTCCAGCCAATGAGGGCCTTCAAACCACCAATGCCCAAATAGTTCGGCATCGTAAGGCGCTACGATTATTGGTGGCCTGTCCATGTTGGCGCTCAGCGTATCAATTTGCTGTTGACGTTTGTTGATAAAATCTTGGGCGTGTTGCTGTGTTTTGGCTAACGCTGCTTCGAGGTTATAGAGTTCTTTGGGCAAATCTTTGCCGGTTACGCGATAGTATTTGATGCCGGTGTTGATACGGATTTCGCCATCAAGAATATAGGGAGCGATATAATCAAAATCAAGATCGAAACCGATATCGCGGTAGTATTCGCGGTAATCAAAATCGCCAGGGTAACCTTCTTGAGCACTCCAAACCTGCCGGGATGATTCCGGATCACGTCCGAAAGCAAAAACGCCATTGCCGCAATCCAGGGGTGCATGGACACCGTTACGGGGTGTTTGGGTTGCATCCATAATGCCGTGAGTATCGACAAAAAAATAGTGGATACCGGCTTCT
This sequence comes from uncultured Methylococcaceae bacterium, assembly GCA_903903365.1. GTDB lineage: Bacteria > Pseudomonadota > Gammaproteobacteria > Methylococcales > Methylomonadaceae > Methylobacter_C. The sequence goes on along the minus strand of CAIUYS010000420.1, from coordinate 1,393 downwards.
GCCAATAACGTTTCCACGCCCGGGTAGTAAGCGCATTCAGGCAGCCAAAAACCGGTCGGTGCGAAGCCGAGATGGGTGCTAAAGGTATTAACACCTACGTTAATCTGATTCCGCACGGCTGTTTCGCTGACATTGAGCAAGGGCAGAAAGCCGTGCGTTGCTGCGCAGGTGATTAATTCAAGCGTCCCTGCTGTGTGATGTTTTTTAAAAGCGGTTAACAAATCACAGTTATAGTGATGCTGATAAGTGTCCAGGGTGTTTTGAAAGAAATCGAGATAATACTGTGCCAGTTTTTGAAGCTCGGGTTGATCTTGCGTTCTGATGATTTCTTTTTCGGCCAGTTCCAGTAATTTATGCAGATACTTTAGGTAGCGTGTCTTTAACAACTCATCGCGCAACATGGCAATTAGCGTTGGTGATAGCGAGAGTGTCAGTCGATAATCCACCTTGTCTTGTTGCAGTCGATCAAGTGCGCCGATTAATGGAATGTAGCATTCGGTAATGGCTTCGAACAACCAGTTTTCTTCAAAAAAGCTTTCGTGCTCCGGGTGTCGCACATAAGGAAGGTGCGCATGGAGTATAATACTAAGAAATCCTGTTTTCATGCGACTACTGATTAATTCCTTGGCCGGAGGCGCTGTTGTTTTTGTAAAAAGAGGTTCCGAGGCTGGCAATGACTGGCTGTGGTGTAGACTTAACGCCTATCGGGCTGCCTTTTGCTGGAGGCGGCATTACTTTTCCAAGTGGAACATGGGTGATGTTGGAAGCAGCCAATGGTGTCTGGTTGTCGTTTTGATAGAGATTGACTAGGGTTGCGCTATAAGTGGTTTGATGAGCATGCTGAGGTAAGGCAATGTTTTTTTGAGCCTGAGCGCCCTCAACAGCAATGTCAAAGTAGGGCTTTTTTTTGAGTGTATCGACAAGGTTGTCAGTCTCCGAATAGATTCTTAATGTTAGTTGATGGCCGGGATCAGTTTTTTGTGTGCGGCCTGATGGATCATCACCCAAATTCCAGTAGGCATAAAGATGATCGGGATCGACAGGCAAGAGTACCAGATTTTGCGTGTTGTTGGATGCGCTGGGCGCGAAGTCCAGACTGATTGCGTCGCTGATTTGCAGCATTTCCTTTGAGGAAATCGGGTATTGACAAGCAGGAGTTGCAATTTCGACGTAAAAAGTCGGTGTAAACGCTAAATTAATTTCGTGGCTTATTTGAAGCATTTCTTCAGTGGAAAGCATGGATTGGGGCTTATATTTTGAATTCGAAAATTTCATTGCCCGCCTTAAACCGTTACTATGACTTATTTAAAAATCGGCCATACAGCCATGTTATTAAATTGAGTGTTTGTTTATCTCCTAAAGCTGATTTTTAAAAGCAATCACGATGCTAAGT
>CAIUYS010000419.1 GCA_903903365.1 uncultured Methylococcaceae bacterium | reverse complement strand
GGAAAAGCCAACCAAATCGGCATGTACACAAATAAAATCCAAATCCGTTAAATCTTTCCGGGTAAGTGGCGGCAAATTAAATACGGCTTCCGGAAAATTAATGCCTTTGTCACTCTGTATGCGGACACCACCGGCTTTTGCCACGGTTACCCGTAACAAGGCACCTTGCTCTGTCACCGCTTCTACGACGGCGCCCAGTTTTCCATCATCAATCCAGACAGATTGGCCTATTTTAAGTTTTTCCAGGACGGAAGAAAGCGTACACCCTATTTGCGCGGGATGAATTAAAAGCCCCTTATTCTGCTCGGCCGGTTTTCCGTCGATGTTACCCGGTGTCAGTAACAGCAATTGGTTTTTAAATACCCGAATATCCAGAGGCTCTCCGGTAAATTCTCCTAACGTAAATTGATCAGTCGATATCGGATCATCTTTTTTTTGGGGGGGCGTCAACGTTAAGGTGCAACCTGAAACAAGATAAGCCGTTTTGTCACAACTCACCAGCCAATCCGTATCAGAAAGTGCTTTTTCAACTTTCAGGAAGCGCTGCTTGTTTTGGCTGTCAATAAACCCCAAGTACAGGCCTGCCGCAAGTTTTTGATGCAACGGTTTTGGAATGGACACGCTGAATAAGGCGCTGTCTGCAACGGCTTCTTTGGGATTGCTGGTTAAAATCAGATACCCCGGAGTTACAACCTTTCCGGTTCGATCTTTTTGTACACGAATATGATAAATCGAAGGCCCAGGCGCAATGGCACCCGTACGAATTTTATGTCCGGCAAGATCCATTAGAATACGGCAGGAATGACCTATTTCGGTTTCTGCGCGGCGAACATTTAATATCATTGCCTGCCAGAAAACCGGATCATCATGTGCACAATTGATACGGGCACAGGTCATACCTTTTTCAAGTAATGAACTGACCAGCGAATAATCCAGAGCGGCCTCAGTGGGCAAAGTCACCATGACATGCGCTCTACCGTACTCATTGTGCTCATGAAAGGGACCAAATAATTCAATCGTATGCTGCTCCAGCAACTGCTGGCCGCGATTAAAACCGTATTCGCAGGGGTTCTTTTCACCCTGTTGATAGTGTTTTTCTGTTGCCCGTTTCAATACATCGATTAAGGAATCAAACGTCGATAATACTGAGGCTTCGGCTCGGCCCAACGAAGATAAACCAGCCTGAGCGAGTCGATCCTGTAAATGACGCAGATCAAATTGCCGCATGGCAAGATAATGTGCAAGGTTACAAGCGCTTTTAGAAAAGTAACCGGAATGAAAGTTGCCACGGTATTTTTGCAAGCGCTGATTGGCATTGATTTCAATTTTCTGGCGTAAATCGACGACCTCGGCAAGAATTTGTTTCAGGACATCTTCGTAGGGGTCGGGAATATTTTTTTTTGTGGCTACCATTTGGACCAGCCTGTACTACAAAGCAACTAATTAATAATTGTTCACGCTATTCCAGTCACTCTTTGTAAAAAAGAGAAAACAATACGTTGAACCGTTACCGCTATATTCCGTAATGTTTGAGTCTACTAAAAAAATGTGAACGTTTGATGAAAAGAGAGGGTAAGGAAAGATAATCATTCTAAAGGTGGGTAACCACCTGATTACACTGACGATGATCACTGCTTTTTTACGTGCTATCCCGCTCTATGCATCGGTTAATGGAATGTTTTTTACTCGCCGGGCAGAACCTGCGTTCTTTCCCCCCAAAGCCCCGATTACAGTCATCTAATCGAACCCTGTAACACAAAACACAACGATTTAACCGACGCTGATAACGACAATAGGCACATAATACTGCACGATCAAGACGTTTAAATCTGGCTTTGTTTTTTATGGATTGCACAAGTTGTTCAACCTGCAATACAGCATAAAGATGCCGAGCTTCATTTATCAGCCTGTCATTATCCATGGTCAACCAACACTTCATTGTTTATATTCAGGTAGTTTAACAGTGTAAGCCAATAAGTTGCCCAGACACTACTAAATTATCATCTCATTTTTTTTGGCCCTTATTTTATAACATCTTAATATCGCCAAGATATTAGTTTTTAGTTATTTTTAAACCCAAAACTATTGTTAACAGGCTCCCGTTTACCTAACTAATATTGACCGTACTTTCAACAAAATCCAGTTTTAATTAACGTTATTCTGGTTATCCATGATTTGTTATCACTGATATTCATCATGTTGTCATGAGTCTAATATAGGCTTGTAATGCTTTTAACATTAACCGTTAGGTAGTGATATGAACATGTTAAGTCTAATGAAAATTGCTGATATTTTTACCGTTGGCAATCTGTGCTGCGGCGTACTTTCTATTTTTCTGGCAATGGACGGTCTGTTTGATTTGAGCGCATTACTGCTGTTTTTAGCAGTGGTATTTGATGTGCTTGATGGTAAAATAGCCGGCCTAATGAATCAAAAGAATCTGTTTGGTAAACAACTCGATTCAATGTCTGATCTGGTATCCTTTGGCGTTGCCCCGGCTTTGTTATTTTATTCCCTGAGCTCCCCCGGTATTTTAGGTATCATAGTGGCATTATTTTTTGTTGCCTGTGGCATGCTTCGTCTTGCACGTTATAATATTTCTGAAGAAGCCGGTTTTGAAGGCGTACCCATTACTGTCAATGGTGTTTTGTTTCCGTTACTTTTTCTGCTTTTTAGTAGCTACCCTGATAGTCTCAATTATTGGCCGATAATCTTTTTAATTCAGAGTGTTCTGATGATTTCTACTTTTAAAATATCACGGCTATTCTGATCGCCATTTTGCTTCTCATGCTTAATATGTCGTGTTAGAACACTAAAACCAAGGAGATTTTTATGATCACTGCAAACATTTTGCAACAGCTTGCCGAAACCCACGGAACACCTTTATTCGTGATTGATCACAACGAATTGCGAAGCAATTATGCGACTTTTAAAAAATATCTCCCTCGTGTTCAAGCCTATTTCGCGATCAAGGCAAACCCTGATCCGGCCATAGTAAAAACCCTGTTCGATGCCGGTGCCAGTTTTGATATATCATCAATGCCGGAATTTAGAGTGGTCTACGAAAACATAAAGGCAATGCCGGATAAGGAACGCTATGAGTGGATAAGGGAGCATGTTATCTATGCGAACCCGATCAAGGCAAACGAGACGCTAATGCAGCTTGACCGTTATCAGTCACTGCTGACTTTCGACAACCTTGATGAACTTGCCAAACTTAGACGATACGCGCCTAACTCCCGTCTTGTGCTTCGTCTCAGGGTTTCCAACGCAGGTGCCATGGTGGAGCTGTCCTCAAAATTTGG